>JBAZKX010000421.1:0-3020 GCA_041650575.1 Desulfobaccales bacterium | reverse complement strand
CATTTTGGCCCGGGGATTCCGCGCGGTGGACAAGGCCGTCACTGAGGTCTGGGGCCGGCCGCCGCTTTACCTGCGCGAGGGGGGCAGCGTGGGGCTGATCGCCGATCTGAAGCAGGTGCTGGGGCTGGATGCCGTCATGCTCGGCCTGTTCCTGCCGGAGGACAACCTGCATGCGCCCAACGAGAGTTTCCACCTCGGCGTGATGCAGAAGGGCATCGAGACCTCCGAACGCGTCCTGGCCGACCTGGCGAAGGGGTAAACGCACCGCCTGGCTGATCCGGGCACTAAAAAAGCCCCGGAGCGTTCCGGGGCCCTTGCTGAAGAGGGGAGGCAGCTTACTGCTTCTTGAGCTCGACGAAGTCGACGCGGCGGTCCTTGGCCCACTCGCTTTCGCCGCCGGCCTGCTTGGCCTCGGTGGAGCCTTTGGAGAGGGTCTCGAGCCGTTTCATGTCGGCGCCGAGGCTCTCGAGGTAGCGCTTTACGGAATTCGCACGACGGTCACCGAGGCCGAGGTTGTACTCGGCGGTGCCCCGCCAGTCGCAGTAACCGATCAGCACGAGATTCTTTTCTGGGTTGGCCGCGAGCCACTTGATGACTGCATCGAGCTTCGGGCGCTCCGGCACGGCCACCGCGAAACGGTCGAGGGCAAAATAGATCGGCTCGACCACGCTCCTGTTGGCGTTGTCCGGCGTGCCGGCGTTGGCATCGCGCGACTCCAGATTGATGTTCTCGCCGGGCAGGGCGATCGCCTCGGGGTTGATGCCGCTGTTCCCGGAACCCATCTGCGTGGTGTCTTGCGGAGCGCGAATGGGCTTCTTGGTGCAGGCCGTGAGAAGCAATGAAACGACGGTCAGAAAGATGCCGATGAGTTTGGAAACGTTCTTCATAATGAGCGGGAAAGGTGGGCGTGTTTATTGGACAAAGGCCAGATACGCGCAAGAACGAAACATGCGGGAGTGGGGACTCTCAGGTCCGGTGGTCGATCAGGCCGACCTCAAGGGAATAGCGGGTGAGACTGGCGACGTCGTGCAGATTGAGTTTGCGCATCAGATTGGTGCGGTGGTTGTCGACCGTTTTCACGCTGATGTCCAGTTTCTGGGCGATCTCCTTGGTGCTATGGCTTTCGGCGACGAGCTTGAGGATCTCGCGCTCGCGATCGGTGAGGCTTTCGACCCCGGTGCTGGAGCCGTTGTTGGCGACCACCGTGCGCAGCAGCGCCGCCACGCCGGGCCCGAAGTAGGTGCCACCTTGGGCGACGGTGCCCAAGCCCTTCTTGAACTCCCCCAGGCCGGCCGTCTTCTCGACGAACCCATGGGCGCCGGCCTCGAGCATCTCGCGCACCAAGGCAGGGCTCTCATAGGCGGAAAACACCAGCACCCGGGTGTTCTTCAGCTGTTTGCCGATGCGGCGGAGGATATCCACCCCGCTCAAGCCCGGCAGGCGGGCATCGAGCACGATCAAGTCGGGCTTCAGGTCCAGGCAAAGCTGGCAGGCCTGCAGGCCTTCACCACTCTCCCCGACGATCTTGTAGGCTGGGTCCACGCGCAGAATCTCCGCCAGCATCTCACGGATGGCGGTGTGATCTTCGATGATAACGATGCGCTTGGCAGGGGCGGCAGGCGACATGGGCGGCTGGGGTGGGTGGGTAGTTAGCCCTAAGGCTAGGTCGGGAGGACTCTCAGTGATACTGGGGTGAAACACAACCAAGATCAGGTGTGAAACCCACGCGCAAACGGCACGGTGGCCCGGTGCGCTTGCGGGTCAGGGTGGTGGGGCGACTGGGATTCGAACCCAGAACCAAAAGCTTAAAAGGCTTCTGCTCTACCGTTGAGCTATCACCCCGTGCCAACCGTAAGGGCGCATATTTTTTCGCTTGGGCGGCAACGCAAGGATTAATTGCGGGACCGGGGTGGGGGCAGGGCCGGCAACCCGGCATTGACCGGCAGGCGGGGGCGGTGCAAGGCTGCCGGCAACTTACGACATTCGTGGGAACAATTCTCAAATTTCCGGATCAGAACGAGCCTGAGCAAATGACTGCCAAGGCCCAAGAAGTTGCATTGGATCGCATGCTGGTTGACCGCTTCAAGGGCGGCGACGCGGCGGCGTTCGACCAGCTGGTCACCCGCTACTGGGACCGCATCTACGGCATGGTCAACCAGCTGCTGCGCAACCAGCAGGACGCCGAGGAGGTGACCCAGGACGCCTTCATCCGCGCCCACCGCGGCCTGGTCAACTTCCGCGGCGATTCCGCCTTCTCGACCTGGCTTTACCAGATCGCGACCAACCTGGCCCGGAACCGTTATTGGTATTGGTGGCGGCGCAAGCGCGACAAATCCATTTCGTTCGACGCCCCCGTCAGCGGGGACAATGAGACCACCTTGGCCGAGCTTATCCCGGCCGAGCAGGAGACGCCGGAGGACGCGACCGTGACACAGGAATTCGTCAACCGCGTCGCCGAGTGCATGGAGAAGCTGAACGAGAAGCACCGCGAGATCCTGATCCTGCGCAACGTGAGGAATCTCGCCTACGAGGAGATCGCCGAGATTCTCGGGATCAGCGTGGGCACCGTGAAGAGCCGCATCGCCCGCGCCCGCGAAAGCCTGCGCGCCATGCTCGGGGAGGATTTTAATCATGAAAGATAACCGATTCATTGACCTGGTGAATCTCTACATCGACCGCCAGATCACCGCGGCCGAAACCGCCGAACTCGAGGCTGAGATCCAGAGCAATCCGCGTCATCGCGCGATCTACCGGCAATATTGCCAGATGCATCGGGCCACGACGCTCGTCTACGAAAGCTTCCGGGCCGGCGCTCCGGCGCAAGAGGCCGCGGCCGGCGAGGGCACCATCGCCCGGTTCGAGCGCGACCGCCGCGCGCATTGGGGCTATTACGCGGGCGGCCTGGCCGCCGCCGCCTGTCTGGCCCTCGTCTTTGCTCAGTTGAACATCCGCAACACCGCCGAGGCGGACTTGCTGGCCAGGACCGAATCACTTCCGGCCGTCCAGGTCGCCACCACGGC
>JBAZKX010000420.1:0-3026 GCA_041650575.1 Desulfobaccales bacterium | reverse complement strand
TTGGTGGTGAAGAACGGCTCGAAAAGGTGCTCCTTGACCTCCCTGCTCATCCCCTCGCCGGTGTCGCTGACGGCAAGCATCACATAATTCCCAGGCTGCACGTTCGCGTGGGTCCGGCAGTACTCCTCATCAAGCTCAACGTTTGCCGTCTCTATCTCCAGCTTTCCCCCGCCGGGCATGGAATCGCGGGCGTTCACCGCAAGGTTTATTATCACCTGCTCGATCTGCCCGGGGTCAGCCCTCACCGCCCCCAGCGCCTCGCCAGGTACGGTCTTGAGATCCACGTCCTCGCCTATAAGCCTGATCAGCATCTTGTGCAGGTTTGTCACCAGTTCGTTCAGATCAAGCACCTTCGGCTCGATGATCTGCCTGCGCGAAAAGGCCAGAAGCTGCCTTGTCAGCGCCGCCGCGCTGTACGCCGCCTTGTTAACGTCGACCAGTATCTCGTAGAGCGGGTCGTCCGGCTTCAGGTCCATGAGCGCCACCGAGACATTCCCGGTTATCCCGGTTAGCAGGTTGTTGAAGTCGTGCGCCACCCCGCCCGCCAGGCGTCCCACCGCCTCCATCTTCATCGACTGCTGGAGCTGGTCGGCCAGCATCGTCTTCTCTTCCTCGTGCCGTTTGAGCTCGGTGATGTCGGTGGAGATGTTTGCCATGCACCACGGCGCTCCAGTGAACGGGTTCTCGATGACAAAGCATCTCGCATGCACATCGGTAAGCTTGCCGGTCCTGATGTTCCGGTATTGAAGCTCCCCGGACCATTTCCCATTATTATAGAGAGCGGGCAGGAGTTCGTTTTCCACCTTATCCCTCAGATGGGCCGGTATTACCTGCATGATGCTGGTGTTTTCGACCTCGGCCTGGGAGATGCCGATTATACGGGCCCCCGCCTCGTTACAGAAGATCATTTTCCCTTCGAATGTTGCCAGGTTAATCAGCTCGCTTGAGTTCCGGACCACGGCCGCGAGTTTCTGCAGCTCCTCCTCGGCCTGCTTGCGTTCGGTTATATCGGTCAGAAAGTTCAGGACGGCCGGCCGGCCCTGCCATTCAATCCTGACCGAGCCAATCTCCACCCAGCGGACAACACCCCCGGCGGTTATGAACCTGAACGTGTACCTGTCGGGCAGCACGGATTCGCCGTTCAGCCGCTTCTTGTAGATTTCCACAACCATGGCGCGGTCGTCCGGATGTATGAAATCCGTAAACGGCGTTGAAGTGAGTTTCTCCTCGGAGTAACCGATCATCTCGGGCGCCTTGCGATTGATGAACTTCAGACGACCGTCCTGCGCCACCAGTATCGCTTCGTTGGCGTTGTCCACCAGGTTGCGGTATTTCTCCTCGCTCGCCCGCATCGCCTCCCCGGCACGCCTGCGGTCGGTGATGTCACGGGCAACATGGATGCAGCCTGTAAGCTGCCCCGCCTCATTTCTTAATGGCGTCGTGCTGACTTCAAAGGTCCCCCCCAGCCGCTCATCCACAACTTCCGCGTGTTCTTCCTTCCCGCTCGCCAGAAGTTTCACATGCGGGCATGAGTCGGGGGGAAATGCTGTATTGTGCACGACCTCATGACAAAGACACCCCACCATCTGCGCCGGCGTTTTCCCAAACCGTTTCGCCATTGCCGCGTTTGCCCGGATTATGCGATGCTCCGGGTCTATAAGCGCGATCATGTCGGGCATCGCGTCGAATGTATCCTCCCACTCCTTCTTGGCGCGGGAGATGGCATCCTCGGCCAGCTTCCTCTTTGTTGTCTCCCTCGATGAACAGTACAGATACTGGACCACCCCCTGCCCGTCCCTGATCGGATCCACCTCGGTCAGGTAGTACCTGACCTCGCCCGTGTGGGTGACTACCTTGACCTCAATCTCCCCCCTCTCGCCTGTTGCAAGCACCCGGCGCACGAGGGTCAGGCGCTTTTCAGCCTCGTCATGCGGAAAGATGTTGTGAGGCGACTTGCCGATGATCTCTTCCGGTTTCTTTCCAAAGGGAGTTGCGAACGCCTCGTTGACGAAGCGGTAGGTTTCATCCGTGTTGAAGACGAAGATCGGGTTGCTCAGATGCTGGATCAGGCTGCCATGCTTTTCTTCGCTCTCACGCAGCGCCTTCTCCATCAGCTTGCGCGCGGTGATGTCCCTGACAAAGGCGAGCACGGAGGTCTTTCCCAGATAACGCACCAGGCTGGTGCTGGCCTCGACAGTTATCCGGCTGCCGTCTTTTTTCAATACGTCCAGCTCATCGGGGCCGGTGGATCTGCCGTTGATGTTGGCCCGCATTATCTCTGCAACTTTTTCAAGCCCGTCATCGGACAGGAGGTTCAGCTCCAGAAAGTTTTTACCGATAACTTCTTCGCCCCGATACCCGGTCATCTCCTCCAGCTTGCGGTTGCCGTACAGGATGATGCCTTTGAGATCATCTATGAAGGCGCCATCCGGGGCGTTATCCAGAAAACCGGGGTCCATGGATCTGTCGTCGGGATCAATTCCGTTTCCATTTTCCGTCATTCTTCCCCCTGTCAGGATCGCTTCATATCCAGCAGCTCCCGGATCTTTTTGGCTATCGCCTGGGGCGAATAAGGCTTTCCGATGAAGTTCAGGCTCTTCTCCACAACTCCCTGGTTGACTATGATGCTCTCGGTGTACCCCGAGGTGAAAAGCACCGCCGTTCCGGGGCGGATCCTGGTCAGTTCGTCCGCCAGCTGGCGCCCGTTCATCCCCGGCATCACAACATCGGTCATAAGCAGATCGATCCGGCCCTCGTGCCCCTCCGCCAGCTGCAGCGCCTCCTCCCCGTTTGACGCGCCAAGCACCAGGTAGCCCAGGCGGTCCAGGATCTTCACCGTGAACTGCCGTACCATGTCCTCGTCCTCGACCACCAGGATGGTCTCGGTCCCCCTGGCCAGGTCGATGATCTGCTCCGGCCTGTCAACGGTTTCGGCCTTTCCACCGACCATGGACAGATAGACCTTGAACGTAGTCCCCCTGCCGACCTCCGAGTACACCTCTATCGATCCGCCGGACTGCCTGATG
>JBAZKX010000419.1:0-3031 GCA_041650575.1 Desulfobaccales bacterium | reverse complement strand
ATCTCTCGTTGCATCTGGGGATTTAGGTCTTGGAAATAGGCGGTATAGCCGGAAACCCGCACCATCAGTGGCTCATTCGCATAATTCTCTGGATGCTGCATCATGTCTTTCAACATTTCCCGGTCAATGATGTTGAACTGCACCTGCAGCCCCCCGGGGCGGCCGGCATTGCCCTTGAAGTAAGCCTCGATAGTGCTGGCGAAAGCCGGTAGCGTGGCGGTCGGCGGGAAGTATTTTATATTCAGAGCCTGTCCGTTGGTAATCTTCAAATGGTCCAACCCCCCGACAAAGTTGAGGCAAGGGGTCAGTTCGGGGGCCGAACCCGAGACCGGGGTAATGCCGCTGGCGAAAGTCTCCCAATCTTTCCGGCCACTGGGCAGCGCCTTGGTAATCCGGCCCAAGCCGGCGTGCATGGTCATGGTCCAGTAACCCGTGGTGTAGTTGCCGCCCCGGTAGTTCGGGCGCTTCTGGAAATCCCGATGCATGAACCCCATCAGCCAGTTGGCATTGTCTTGGGCCACCTGACTTTCCCGGCCGAATTTTTCCTTGGAATGCTGCACCCAGGCATGGAGTTTTTTATACTTCTCCCGCTCCTTCTCGTCTTTACCCTCCCAATTGGTGTTTATCGCCTCCAGCATGTCGGCCGCGGATATGGTCTTTTTTTCGTAGACAAATTCCCGGATGGCGGTCACCGAGTCCACCACCTCTGCCAGGCCGATGATCGTGGCGCCGGAAGCATTATAAGTGGCGCCGCCGCAAATCACATCCTGGCCTTTGGCCATACAGCCTTCCATCAGGGCCGAGAGCATGGGGGTGCGGTGGATGTTTTGGTGGGTGATTCCCGTGTAATTGTTAAAGGTTACGGCCTGGTCAATGAGCCAGTCGATCTGGGTCTCCATGGCCTTCTGAAAATCTTTCCAGGTGGTGAGCTCCTCAAACGGCGTGGTCGCCGGCCCAATCTGCTCCTTCTCCGTCAGCCGGTGCTTCCCACCGGACAGTGCCATCTCCAGGGCTGCGCTGAGGTTAATGTAGACCGCGCCGCTATGGCCGTAAGTCCGGCCGGAGCTGAACGGCTCCACACAGCCTACAACGCCGTAATCCCTGGCATCCTCCTCCGTAATGTTCTGGTCCTTAAAGGTTTCCTGCAAAGATCGAATGACTGCTGCGTCATTATGAAAACAGGGAGTCGCCTTGGTGGCCATATTTACTTCGCAAAGCCGTTCCAGATATTTCCTTTGGTTTTCTTTATAATGATACCGGGCGTTAACATTGGGGTCTCGCAGCGTCAGCAACTCCGTCGCCTTGAGCATGACGTAGGTGAGGTCATTGACCGCATCCTTACCTTCCCGGGTGACGCCCCCCAGGGTAATGGCCTGGTTGGAGCCGGTGCCGCCGAGGATCGCTTCCGCGGCCTCCGGACTTATGGGCACATGGTCGGCAATGCTGAGCCAGAAGCAGCCCACCAGTTCCACCGCCTGGGCCACAGTCAAATCTCCCTTGCTAATATCCTGGGCATAGAGGTCATACAATATCTGGTCCAGGCGCCCCAGGGACAGGGCAAAGTTGCCATTTTCCTGGTGCAGGGCGATCTTGCAGATCCAGATGGCGTTCAGGGCCTCCCAGAAGGTTCGGGGCGGCTGGGCCGGTACCCATTGGCAGATCCCGCTCATCTTCAGGAGTTCTTCCCGGCGCAGGAGATCGCCCTCTTGTTCGGCCAACTCCAAGGCTTTGCGGCTCAGCCGCCCGGCATAGTTAATAATGCCGCCCAGGGCCAGATCGACGCCCTCATAGAAGTTTTGCCGCTCCGCATCATTATCTTTTTGGGCGGCCTCCAGACCTTTCCAGGCGTCTTCCCTGAGGGCCTCCAGCCCCCGTTCCACCACCACCGCGTAGTTGGGAATGGTGTGGGAAATGGTTATGCCTTTGCTCCCGTTGAAAAAGACTATCCGTTCCATGAGCTGCATGCAGGCGGGATTCCCGCGGTCCGCCCGGGTCACCTCCATGACCGTGCGTTTGAGCCAGAATGGAAAGACCTCACGATTAAGGGTGTTGATGTCCTCCGGGCTGATGCCAAAGCGGTTCACCTTCCGGGTGGCCATGGTTTCCAATTCGGGCCAGAGCACCATGGAATAGAAGTCGGGAATCAGCATCACCCCAATGGGTTTCGTGCTGGTGGTGCCGGCCAGCAAATTATCTTCCGCAATCAGGGCTGTCTTGTTTTCCAGGACATACTTGTAGAGTTTCCCGGCCCGCAGTCCCGGCGGGTCCGCTTCATGCTTCGCTTCCTGCAAGTAGTGGGTGATATTCCGGGGAAGCTCGGTGCAGATCTCCGGCCGGCTGGCAAAATGGCGGTCCCGTAACCGTTTGAGCCTGGGCAACTGCTCCAACGTAATGTCCTTCAGGCTCACATCATTGAAGGTGACTCTATCCATGGTTACCTCCTGTAGACCAGGGATGCGGACCCTGCTAACTAAAGATTATTAATAGCCTTGGCGGTTCGTTACCATTGAGTTAAGGACATAACTCCTCCTTTATGCCGATGTCCGTCTGGTAAGATCACCGGTCAATTCCCGTGGGCTTATCAAAGCCCGAAAAGACCTCAATCCGGCCAAAATTCAAGTAACGAGAAAATATGCTAAAAGATGAAGCTGGAAATTATTGGAACCTTCGCTCGCGAAGGTGAATTGCGAAAACCGCAACCGACTTGAGCAGCAGCGATTGATCGAATTCGAAGTTGATATGCAGGTATGCCTGATTATCGCATATATAATAGAAAATTTGTCAAGAAATTTAAATCTAAAAAAAGCATCCTGGCTAGGCATCTGCCTGGCAACCTTGCTTTTGAGCATCCAGGCCCAGCAGGCTTTTGGTTTTTACATGGTTCCTCTAGCCCCCTCTCCACCCGCTTGCGGGGGGAGAGGGCTGGGTGAGGGGGGCGTATGGGGGCGGTCCTTGGCTTTTTGCCCTCATTTCCAAGCTGCACTTGGAAACGCCATGATGCTCCCGTTCCGCTACAACCCGCCATTAGAGC
>JBAZKX010000418.1:0-3032 GCA_041650575.1 Desulfobaccales bacterium | reverse complement strand
CCGACTCAAGCCGAAGAGGTGGAGCGCTTACTCGGCCCCACCCCCCTGGACCCGGCCGCGTGCCGCATTCCCGGCGGCAAATATACTGTTTATTTCTACAGCCATTTGAATTTTCCCTGGCCGGCCAGCAACAGATGGTACATCATCAAGGGGATGCTGGATGAGACCGGGGCCGGACAACATCTCTATCGCAGTTCCTGGTCGCTTGTCATCGGTAATTTGAAGGAGAATTCCGGCGAATGGATCTTAGAACCCTATGGTTCCCGGGAAACCAAGGCGACTTATCGGCTGCGCACCGATCCGGGCGGCTGTATTCCCGGGTTCCTGGTCAAGCAAGGCACTAATAATACTATGCCCCAAATCATCGAAGCGGTCAGAAAACGGGCGGCGGGCCTTCTGGGGTATAAACAGCCATAACGCCTGCAGCGCTGGCGATACCTCTGCGAATTAATCTCGGATTCCAGATGGGTTAACCTCACCCCGGGAGCGTGAAAGGCAAAATGACTGGATCTGACATCAAAGTTCAAGAAGATCATCTCTGCGTAATTTCCGACCTGCATCTCGGTAATCCGGCCTTCAATAAAAGAGACTACCTGAGATCGTTTTTCCAATACCTTTCCGGGCAAGGCGCCAGCCTGTGTATCAACGGCGACTGCTTCGATTTGCTGCAATCCTCCACCGCCAAGTTGGCTGCGGACCTGCAATTAATCCGCAAAAGCCTCAGGGAGTTTTTCTCTCAGGGGCGCAAGAAGCTCTACTACGTGAAAGGAAACCATGACATCCATTCGGAGGCCTACTTGGCTAAATCCGGCATCCGTTCGGTCATGCCCTTTCTGGACGTCGTCTCCGGTGATCGCCGCATCCATATAGAACACGGGCACCTTCATGACCTCCGCTTTCGGGATTATCCGAGGCTCTCCGCTCACCTGGCCAGGGTGCTGGGAAAATTGCTGAAAGTATCACCCAAGTTCTTCCAAGTCTATTTTAAAATCGAATGGTTCCTCTCTGATCTGAACAATAAAATCCGGGGCCTGGAAAATTCTATCTTTGATGCCCAGAGAAATCTGGCCGCGGCCCTGGGTTTTTTTACCCGGGGCTTCGATATCGTCATCCTGGCCCACACCCACCGCCATGGACTGCATATAATGGAGGACGGCAAGATCTTGGCCAATGCCGGCGCCTGGACCTCCGACAAAATCCATTATCTCGAGATCAAGACAGGGGCCATCAAGCTCAAGGAGTGGCGTTAGGCAGGCGAAATCCGAAGGCCCGGGCCGCGCCTCAGGGCGTCCCGCAGTACACGAACACAAACGCCTCATCGTTGATATCAATAACGAGATCGCCGCCCCGGGTTTCCGCATAGATCAGCCAGGCGGGCTTAAGATCATTGCAGCAGGTCACCTGGGGGGAGAACGCCCCCGCGGCGCGGTCGTACCAGGCCAACAGCATGGGGTCGGCCCGCAATTCCCGGGCGCGCCCATCGGCCAGGGCCCGGGCCCGGGCAAAATCCAGGGGCGCCTCCGCAACGCGCAGATCGACGGGATCTTTCAACATCTCCCGGGTCAGGAGCAGACACTCGGCCATGGGACCTCCCGAGTTTAGGTTCAGGTTCAAGGTTAAGGGAGCCCCGGCGCTTTCCCCCTTTCACCCCCGGGGGGCGAGGGCTCTTTCCGGTGATTTCCACTGCTATTAGCTCCCCTGCTGATGGAAAAAACTCCCGGAACCCCAAACTATGACTCCAGTAGGGTCAGGGACGCGGCAACCGCGTCCAGACGGGCCCAGGCTCCCAGGGGCAGCGTGTGGTTGTCCGGCTGATGGCCCACCGGCAGGTCCGCCAGGACCGGGACGTTGAGGGGGGCCAGGGCGGTGGTCAGGACCTCCAGGAGGCCCTCCCGGGAGCCGCAGTTGATGAAGCCCCCCAACACCACCCCCCGGACCCCGTCAAGGACCCCGGCCAGGAGCAGATGGTGGAGCATGCGGTCCAGGCGGTACAAGGCCTCGTTATGGTCTTCCAGAAACAGGATGTAACCGCGCATCTGTGGAGCAAAAGGGGTGCCCACCAGGTGGCAGAGGGTGGTGAGGTTGCCGCCGGCCAGCGGACCCTCCGCCACCCCGGGGTGCAGGACCGTGAGCTGCTCATAGCTCTTAGCGCGAGGGCCCGGCGCCGTCAGCCAGGCAAAAAAATTCTCCCGGGAGGTCGGGGTCAGCTCCGGCAGTTGAGCCACCATGGGGCCGTGGAAAGTCACCAGATTCAGGCGGTAGTGCAGATACCAGAGGAGATTGGTAAGGTCGCTGAACCCCACCAGGCGTTTGGGGGCCTGCCCCAGTGCCTCCGGATGCAGGTGGGGCAGGAGCTTCAGGGAGCCGTAGCCGCCCCGCACCCCCACCACGGCCTTGACTTCGGGGTCCAGCCAGATTTCCTCGAAGCGCCGGGCAAACATCTTGTCCGTGGCCACCCCATAGGCGCGGGGCTGAAACAACTCTTCGCCGTAACGGATCTTGAAACCCCGGTCTTTAAGGATACGCACCCCGGCCTCCCAGGCTGGCCGGGCCACGTGGCTGCCGGGAGCCGCCACCGCCACCACTTCCCCGGGGGCCACCGGCGCCGGCCACAGAAATCCATTCCGATTCATAACCTTAATCTCAACGGCGCCTGCTGAACCGCGCCGTAGGGGCGGGGTCTACCCGCTCTCGGTTGATCCCCCTGATCTCGTTGGGGGGAGCCCCCCCACCGGGACAGAAATACCGGATCTTGAGTGAGGCCTCGTGGCTCTGAACGGCTTGCTCTTTCCCTCTGATCCTGAGAAAATTAAATCTGATAAAATAATAGTATTGCAATAAATTCACATATACCAGGTAATTGTGGCAAAATTATTTCAGGAAACCGGGTCCGGACCTCTGCCGGCCCACCCCCTGGGCTCCCGTGAGGTGAGCGCGGTTCCTCCGCCCGCGGGTTCATCCCGGCCTTATCTCACCGCCCTGGCCGTGGCGCTGCTCTGTGGCGTGGCGATCTATTTCCGCCTCTGTGACCT
>JBAZKX010000417.1:0-3032 GCA_041650575.1 Desulfobaccales bacterium | reverse complement strand
TAAGGAAAATAAGAATTTCTTAATATATTTAATATGATATAATCATCCCAAGATGCATGACTCCGATAAAACCAGGGCCCAGCTCCTTGAAGAGCTCTCCACCTTGCGGCGGCGCATCGCCGAATTGGAGATCTTTAAAGACTACCGGAAGCTGGCCGAACAGGCGCGGGAACGGGCCTACGCCGAACTCGAATACCTGGTCGATGCCCGGACCGCCGAACTGTTGGAAGTTAATCGGCAATTGACCCAGGAAATCGAGGAGCGCAAAAAGACCGAGGCCGAACTCCAGAGGACCACGGAATACCTGGAAAACGTCATCGACAACTCGGTGGACGCCATCGGCATTGTGGACCGGCACGGCAAGTTCCTCCTGTGGAACCGTCGATCGGTGGAAATCTACGGCTACCCCCGGGAGGAAATGGCCGACCGGACGGCCTTCGACCTGTACGCCGACCCGGAGGAACTGGACCGCATGCTCGAAAGACTGCGCCGTGACGGGGTGGTGCGGGAATTTGAGATTCGCATGAAGAAAAAGGACGGCAGCATCGTCCCCATGGATATCTCCATCAGCCTGCTCAAGGATGACCAAGGCCGCACCATCGGCAGCGTCTGTGTGGCCCGGGACCTGTCGGAACGCAAAAAGGCGGAGGCCGAGCTCAAGTCCGCCCAGGAAGAGCTGAGCCGCTATTCCCGGGAACTGGAGCGCCAGGTGCGGGAACGCACCGGCGAGATCAGCAGCATTCTCCGGTACACTCCCTCGGTGGTGTATATCAAGGACCGGGAGGGCCGCTACACCATGGTCAATGCCCGCTACGAGGAGCTGTTCGGCATCCGGCGGGAACAGATCTGCGGCAAATCCGACCATGATATCTTTCCC
This sequence comes from Desulfobaccales bacterium, assembly GCA_041650575.1. GTDB lineage: Bacteria > Desulfobacterota > Desulfobaccia > Desulfobaccales > 0-14-0-80-60-11 > 0-14-0-80-60-11. The sequence goes on along the minus strand of JBAZKX010000417.1, from coordinate 2,155 downwards.
CGGCCCCTGGCTGACCAGATTCGCGCCACCGACCTCAGGGTCTTTGCCGACCGGCAGCCTCATCAGGTGGAGGAAGTCATCCCCCAACTCGAGGGCCAGCGCACCTATCTATCGGTGAAGTTTCCCCTGTATGACGAACAGGGCAGCCCCACGGGACTCTGCGGCATCGCCACGGACATCACCGAACTCAAAAAGGCTCAGGATCAACTGCGGCGCCTCTCCGGCAGCATCATGGCCAACCAGGAAAAGGAGCGCCGGGCCATCGCCCGGGAACTGCACGATGAGCTGGGGCAGGTGCTCACCGCGCTGCGCATGGACGCGGTGTGGCTCAGCGAACGCCTGCGGCAACCGGACCCCAAAGCCGGCGACCGGGCCATGGCCATGTGCCAGCTCATCGACCACACCATTGATGATGTCAGGGGCCTGGCCACCCGCTTGCGCCCCGGCGTCCTGGACGATTTGGGCCTGCTCGACGCCCTGGAGTGGTACATTACCGATTTTGAAAAGCGCACCGGCATTGCCTGCATCTTCAGGCACCACAACGTGCCCGAGGTTGACGGCATCGGGGCCACCGCGGCCTATCGCATCGCCCAGGAGGCCCTGACCAACGTCACCCGCCACGCCGCGGCCAACCAGGTGCAGGTGAGCCTCCGGGCCGCCAAGGGCTTGCTGACTCTGGCCGTGGTGGACAACGGCCGGGGCTTCGATCTGAAGGAGATCGAATCCTCGGAGTGTCTGGGGCTGGCGGGCATGCGCGAACGCGCCGGCCTGCTGGGGGGCAAGCTGGAGATTAAGTCCCGGCCCGGTAAAGGCACAACGGTCTGTTTCAAACTGCCCGTGGAAGGCAAAAAGGAGTCGTCCGGTGATCAGGGTTCTGTTGGCTGACGATCATGACATTGTCCGGGCCGGCCTGCGCCGCATCGTGGAAGACTGCGGCGACATCGAGGTGGTGGCCGAAGCCGCCGACGGCGAGGAGGCTATTCGCCAGGTGGAGGCAACCGCGCCGGAGGTGGCGGTCATCGATATTTCCATGCCCGGCCTGGACGGCCTGGAAGTCATCAGCCGGCTGCGGGTCTCCCACCCGAAACTGCCGATCCTGGTCCTCACCATGCACGAGGAAGAGCAATATGTGGTCCGGACCATCGAAGCCGGGGCCATGGGGTACATCACCAAGCGCTCGGCCCCGGAACTCTTGGTCAAGGCCATCCGCAAGGTGCACGGCGGCGGGCGTTTCCTGACCGACGCCGCGGCCGAGGCCCTGGCGCTGCGCCTGGGGCAAGGCCCCCGGGGCCGCTCTCCCCTGGATTCCCTGTCCACCCGGGAGATCCAGGTCCTCCGGCACCTGGCCCTGGGCCAGACGGTCCGGGAGATCGCCGAGGCCTACAACCTGAGCAGCAAGACCGTGGACACCTACCGGGCCCGCCTGCTGAAAAAACTCAACCTCAGGAACAATGCCGAACTGTCGCGCTTTGCCTTCCAGAACCGGCTCGTGGAGCTGTAGGGGCGGACCTGTGTGTCCGCCCTGCGACTGAATCATGTAGGGGCGGGGTCTCCCCGCCCGGAGCTTAACTCCCCTCTTGTAAGAAAAATTACGACAAAAAAATCATAGATTACCCGATTTGCAAGCCTCCAGTTTACCTGTATAAATGCCAAATATGTTCATCCCTCATGGTTTTTGTCGGATTGCTTTCAAATAGAGCTTTTAAGGTTTTGTAAGGCCGCGCCTCAGGTATGCGCCGGGGTGGACCCAATGGTCCGCCCGGACACGGGAAAACCGCAGGATAATCTCGATTGAAGAGGATTCGCCCAATGAAGACCGTAGCCGAGAAGATCCGGGAGTTGGAGGAGAAGGAGGGGCAGATCAAGGGGATGGGTGGGGCCAAGGCGGTGGAGAAGCAGCATGCCAGCGGCAAGCTCACCGCCCGGGAGCGCCTGGACCTCTTTTTTGACCCGGGGACCTTCCGGGAGACCGATATCTTTGTGAAGCACCGCTGCGTCAATTTCGGCATGGAAAAAGTGGAGATCCCCGCGGACGGCGTCATCACCGGCTTTGGCCAGGTGAACGGCCGGCCGGTGTTCGCCTTTGCCCAGGACTTCACCAGCCGGGCCGGATCGCTCGGGGAGATGCACTCGAAAAAGATCTGCAAGGTCATGG
>JBAZKX010000416.1:0-3033 GCA_041650575.1 Desulfobaccales bacterium | reverse complement strand
CCCAATGTCTGAGCCGTCAGGGAGGGGTGCTCACGGAACTGGAATCCAAAGCCATCTTGAGCGCCTACGGGGTGCCGGTGAATCCCACCGTGGCCGCGTCCTCTACCGCGGATGCTGCGGGAGTGGCCGAGATGCTGGGTTTTCCGGTGGCGTTGAAGATTAATTCCCCGGATATCAGCCACAAGTCCGAAGTGGGCGGTATGCGCTTCAACCTGCAGAACGAGCGCGAGGTGGTGGCGGCCTATGCAGAGATCACCAGCACGGTCAAGGCTCGAAACCCGGAGGCCAATATCCTGGGGGTGACGGTCCAGACCCAGGAGCAGGCGCCCACCTGTGAATTGATCGTCGGCAGTAAACGGGACCCGGATTTCGGCCCTCTCATCCTTTTCGGCGCCGGAGGAGTATTCACCGAGGTCCTGGAGGATTCGGCCGTGGACCTGCCGCCCCTGAATCTGCTCCTGGCCCGGCGGTTGATTGAAAAGACCAGGGTGTCCCGGGTGCTGGGGGGCTATCGCAACCTGCCACCGGCCAACCTGGACCAGTTGGCGGAGATCCTGGTGCGGATTTCACAACTGGTGACGGATTTTCCGGAGATCGTGGAGCTGGACATCAACCCGCTGTTGGTCATCAACGGGCGCTTTGTGGCGGTGGATGCGCGGATCATCATCGAGCCCACCGAGGTACCCGCCCCCCGCCACCTTATCATCGCTCCTTATCCCAACCAGTACGAAAGCGACTGGATGCTAAGGGACGGCACCCCGGTGCTGATGCGGCCCATGAAACCGGAGGATGAACCCCTGGTGTCCGAGTTTCTCGGCAAATGTTCGGAGGAGACCATCTATTTCCGCTACTTCAGGCTGATTAAAAAGTGGACCCATGAGATGCTCATCCGGTTTACCCAGAACGATTACGACCGGGAACTGGGCCTGATGGCCATCGGCCAGCCGCCGGGGCCCGAAGTGATGATGGGGGTGAGCCGCCTGGTGATGGCCGCGGACCGCTCCACCGCGGAGTTTGCGGTGATCGTGGCGGACCCTTGGCAGGGCAAAGGCCTGGGCCCTAAGCTGATGGAACGGCTCATCGAAATCGCCCGGGAGCAGGGGGTGAAACTCCTCACCGGCGACGTCCTGGCCCAGAATCAGCCCATGCTGGAGATGGTGAAACGCCTGGGCTTCTCTTTGCGTAAAGATGTCGAGGGCCAGACCTATCGGGTGGAGTTGGCGCTCCAGGAGGCCGACCGCCGGGTGGCGTGCGAAGTCGCGAGCGCCACCGGGTGATTATTAACAGGGCCGTGACCCGTGAGGGCGCGGCCAAGAGGGGAAAGAGAGCATTATGGCAGACCATGTACCGTTCGTAGTGGAAGACGAATGCATTGCCTGCGGCACCTGTGAGGAACTATGCCCGGAGGTCTTTAAGGTGAACGAGACCCTGGGATTTGCCCAAGTGATGAACCCGGCGGGGGCGCCGGAAGAGAAGATCCAGGAGGCTATAGACGCCTGCCCGGTCCAATGCATCCATTGGGCGGATGAGATGGAATAGTCGATCACGGCAGTCTTTTCCGGTGGGGAAAAGGTATCCGCAGCGGCAACCCGCCCGTCCTAAGGAGGAGTCACATGAAAAAGGTTAATCTGTACGAATCCGGTGAATTCGGCGACCAGTCCTTCAAGAGGTTACTGGTGCATGATTCCGCTTATTTTAAGATCATCAATTTTAATTTCAAAGCCGGTCAGGAACTGCCGGTGCACGCGCATGACGTCGAAGGCCAGTTGAGTTTAGTGGTCCTCGAAGGAGAAGGGGAGTTTCTGGGGAAGGACGGCACCGCGTTTCCGGCCAAACCGGGCGACGTGGTGGTTTCGGACATCGCTGAACCCCACGGGCTCAGAGCCAAGACCGATTTGCGGTTGCTGGTCACCATCGCGCCCCCCATTTAAGACCTGCGCGTAGGATTTCATACTAAGGGCAATGTTCTTGACTCACCTCATCGCAGGCGGGTGGAGAGGGATATTTTGCTTTTGCTCAGAAAATCTTGCGAGTTTGTGAGTAATCTTAAGACCTGATATCAGTGGCCCAGGCCTCCGGTCGGCGAAATAACCGCGTGGTGATATCCGGCCTCCCACAGGCCAGAGGCCTGTGCCACTAGAAAGAGAAAGCAATGACCTGAGAATTGAAAGGGTGAATCATGGCTAAAAAAGTTCCGGTGATCAATACCGAGGAGTGCATTGCCTGCGGCAATTGCCAGGCGGTGTGCCCCGGCGTATTTCAACTCAACGAGGCGTTGGGGCATTCCGAGGTCATCAATCCGACGGGGGCCTCGGAGGAGGAAATCCAACTGGCCATCGACCAGTGTCCGGTGCAGTGCATCCATTGGCAGGAGGAAGAAGGTTGAGGCCCGGCCGGTAAGAGGCTTGTCGTCCGATCAACGCGGCGCTTAACAAAAGGCAGGCAAACCCCATCAATCCTCCAGACGGCGGGCAAGCCGGGAGAATATCCTAAGGCAGGAATAATGACGCGTAGGGGTAGCGATTAATGTCCCTAGGGAATTTTTCGCCCGGGAATCCTGTGGTCCCAGGGAGGAGGGCCGCCATTAGTGATATTTACCTTGAATTGTGGTAAAAATGAAGCATAGGTTGAGAAGGAACTTTGCTCTGATTGGAGTTACTCAAGGATGACGGACACGCGTAAACTTTTCGGCACCGATGGGGTGCGCGGGGTGGCCAATGTCTATCCCATGACCGCGGATGTGGCCCTGCAACTGGGACGGGCCCTGGCCTACGTGATCAAGTACGGTCCGGGCCGGCACCGCATCGTGGTGGGCAAAGACACCCGGATTTCGGGCTATCTCCTGGAATACGCCACGGTGGCGGGGATCTGCTCCATGGGGGTGGACGCCCTGCTGCTGGGACCCTTCCCCACTCCGGGGATTGCCCATATCACCTCTTCCATGCGGGCCGACGCGGGGGTGGTCATTTCCGCCTCTCATAACCCTTACCAGGACAACGGTATCAAGTTTTTTTCCGGCAGCGGCTTCAAGCT
>JBAZKX010000415.1:0-3033 GCA_041650575.1 Desulfobaccales bacterium | reverse complement strand
CTACACGCCGGGCACCGACGCTGCCGGGATCGTGGAGGCCATCGGCCCCGGCGTGACCCGGGTGGAGCTGGGCGACCGGGTGTACACCTCTTTCAGCCTCAGCGGCACCTATGCCGAAAAGACCCTCTGTCATGAAACCCAGGTTCATCCGCTGCCGGAAGGCGTCTCCTTTGCCCAGGGCGCCGGGGTCAGCGTGCCCTACGCCGCGGCCTACCGCGCCCTGTTCCAGCGGGCCCGGGCCGTGCCCTCCGAAGTGGTCCTGGTCCACGGCGCCAGCGGCGGGGTGGGCGTGGCCGCGCTGCAATTGATTGCGGCCTGCGGCCTCACCGGCATCGGCACCGCCGGCACCGAGGAGGGACGGGCCCTGGCTACGGTGCAGGGGGCCCACCACGTCCTCGATCACCACGACCCTGCGCATTACCAGCAGGTCCTGGAGCTCACCAATAACCGCGGCGTGGATGTTATCCTGGAGATGCTGGCCAGGGAGAACCTGGGAGATGACCTCAAGATCCTCGCCAACGGCGGCCGGGTGGTGGTCATCGGCACCCGGGGCGCGGTCACCATCGACCCCCGGGACACCATAGCCAAAGAGACCAGCATCCTGGGCATGTACGTCTGGAACGCCTCCGACAAAGAGACCGCCGCCATCCACGCCGCCCTGGGCGCGGGCCTGGCCAACGGCACCTTAAGACCCATCATCGGCAAAGAACTGCCTCTAAGCGAGGCGCCCCGAGCCCACCACGAAATCCTGGAAGCCAAAGCCTACGGCAAGATCGTGCTGATTCCATGAGTATCTGGGGGAAGGGCCAGGGTTTTCTCGCAAGTGGCCCCTGCCCCCCCACCCCCTTTCATACCAAGTTGGGGCCAAAAAAGTATTTTATCTTTGGTAGGGGCGGACCTATGTGTCCGCCTTCAATTTAGGGCGCACATAAGTGCGCCCCTACGGACAAGGTTTCTGGATCAGGAGGTTGGGAGGGGAGTTTGAGGGGAGGGCGGGGGACTCTCGTCCCCCGCCCTCCCCTCAAATCGTTTCCGACGCCTCACCCCGCCCGGCGGCGGGGGGTGGGGGTCTGGGTTTCGGCGGGGGTGACCTTCAAGTCCAGGCGTTCCCGGCCCCGGAGGACGGTGAGGCTCACCGCCTCTCCCAGGGGCCACTCCGCCAGGAAGCGGTGCATATCATCGACGTTGGCGACGGCCTGCCCGTTGATGGCCGCGATGAGGTCCCCTTGCCGCAGGCCCCCTTGCGCGGCCGGTCCCTTAGGATCAACCGAAATGGCTTCCACCGCGTAGTCGCCGCCCAACTGGTGAAACCGCACCAGGCGGCGCTCCAGGGGCCGCGGCCGCCCCGCCAGCCCCAGAAAGCCCCGGCGCACCCGGCCGTGCAGGAGCAGTTGGGACACCACCCACCGGGCGGTGGTCGAGGGGATGGCAAAGCCGATGCCCTGGGCCATGGCGATGATCGCGGTGTTGAGGCCCGCCACCCGGCCCCGGGAGTCCACCAGGGGGCCGCCGGAATTGCCCGGGTTCAGGGGCGCGGTGTGCTGGATGATGTTTTCGATCAGGCGTCCGGCCTGGCTCCGCAGGCCCCGCCCCAGGGCGCTCACCACCCCGGTGGACACGGTGGATTGAAACCCCAGGGGGTTTCCGATGGCGATGACCAGTTGCCCCACCTTGAGGCCGGAGGAATCCCCCAGGCTGGCGTGGGGCAGGGAGGAGGCCGTGACCCGGATCACCGCCAGGTCGGTGGCCGAATCGGTGCCGATGATCTGCGCCGGCAGGCTGGCGCCATCGGATAATTGCACCACCACCCGCCCGGCGTCGTGAACCACGTGGTCGTTGGTCAGGACGTAGCCGTCCGGGGTAATGACCACCCCCGAACCCGCGCCGCCCTGCGCCTGGTCCTGCCGGGCCGCGGGCCGGCCCACCGAGATGCCCACCACCGCGGGGCCCACCGCGTCCACCACCTTGATCACCGCCCGGGAGTAGGCGTCCAGGAGTTCCAGGTCCGCGGTCTCAGCGGCTGTAACTTCGCAGCCGCGCCCCGCGTCTTCATAGCCTTTATCAGCAATGAGCCTTAAGGCTCGGTTAATCTGATGATTCATAGCAAGCCTCTATACCTAAAGTAAAAACCAGGATAGCGGCCTTGGCCCCTATCCTGGAGTAGTTTTCGGGTCACATCTGCCGAAGTCATGCCACCCCGGCGGACTGTCGCATGAAGCTGTTATGGCGCTTAACAAGTGGGCGGGCCTTTATGCCCGCCGCCCTGCCGGAGTGGGCCAACCTTAGCTATAGTATATCCTATTTTTGAGCATATGGCATCAACTCCGGCCTCATTCCTCATAGCTCCATTTTATTGATCAGTAACAACGGTATCGTAGTGCCGGGGATATCTACGGAGCACAGCTCAGAAGCATTCTTGACGGGACCGGCGCGGTGAAATCGATTGACATCATGACGCTCAGAATGAATATGGTCAGAATGGAGAAGATAAAAAGCTTCTTGGCCCAGAGCCGCTCATCGGGTGCCTTGTGGCCCGACCAGGCCATATACAGCCAGGACAGGCTCAACAAAATCGTCACTGCAAAGGTGCTGTAACCGGTGTAGCCGCCTACGGTCAGCATCAGCGTGGCGGCCATAAAGGCCAGGATATAGCCGACCATATGCTTTTTTGCCGCGGCTGTTCCCTGCTTGACCGGCAGAACCGGGATAGCCGCGGCCGTGTAATCATCAAACCGAAAAACCGCGATGGCGTAGCAGTGAGGCATCTGCCACAAGCTGAAGATCGCCAACAATATCACTGCTCCCAGGTCGAAGCGGCCGGTGACCGCGCAATATCCCGCCAGGGGAGGCGTGGCTCCCGCCAGACTGCCGATCAACGCGCCATAGACGGAATTGCGCTTCAGGTACAGGCTGTACACGCCCGCATAAATCACCAGGCCCGCCAGCACGATGACCACGGACAGCGGGTTGGTTGCCGCCCAGAGCAGCGCCAGGCCCCCCAGGCCCAAAATCGCGGCGTAGGAAACGGCGATC
>JBAZKX010000414.1:0-3050 GCA_041650575.1 Desulfobaccales bacterium | reverse complement strand
TGGGGAGTGCCCAGGACCGGATGGCCATAAGGAAAGGCGCCGTACAGGTCCTTGGTGAAGGCCCGGGAGGCCACCGTCATGGGCTCATCCTCTTCGCTGATCAACGCCGCTTTGAACTGGCTGACCTTCCGCTGCACCTCCGCAGCCGGAAAAGTCGGATTCATCAGGACATCCTTGACCAGGTCCAGGGCCGGGCCCAGGTCCTTTTTCAGCACCGTCAGGCCCACCGTGGCAAAATCATCGCCTCCCGAGACCGACAGTTGCGCCCCCATAAAATCCAGTTCTTCGGCAATCTTGGTCGAAGTCCGGGATTTCGTGCCGTTCCGCAGGAGCGCGGCGGTCAGGTTGGCCAACCCCTCCTTCCCCGCGGGGTCTTCCAAAGTCCCGGCCTTAATGAGGAGTTGCAGGGTCACCAGGGGGAGTTCGGCCTGGCGGGAAAAAAGCCACACCAGGTCATTGGGGAGTTTCTCCCGAGTTCCCAGAACCTGGGAGGCCGGAGCCGCCAGGGCCGCACTACCCCAGAGTATGAGCCCGATAACCACCCAACTGAAGCGTTTGAGCAATTTTTTCTCCATAATGATCGCGCCTGATTGATTGAAACCGATCGCCGCCCTAGGGCTTAGCGAATCTCTCCGCCGGGGCGGAACCGGCCGCTAGGGGCCTTGGCGGTCTTGATAGGAATCAGGATTCCCGTGGTCCGGCTATCGGCTATCAGATATTTTTGGGCCACTTCCCGGATCTGCTCGCTGGTAACCTGCTGGATTTTGGGGATGAATTCCTTCAGCAGCGTCCAGCGGGCCACGGTCGCGGTCCGCCCCAACAGCATGGCCCGGTAAAAGATGGAATCCATGCCCATATAAAAGGAGGCCGACACCTGATTCTTGGCCTTCTGCAGTTCCTTAGCGTCCACCAGTTCAGTCTGCAGCCGCTTAATCTCCTGCTCCAAAGCCGCCTCCACCTGGGCTACGGTCTTCCCCGGCATGGGTTGGCCGTAAAGCGTCAGGACAAAGGGGTCGGTGGTGTCGAAATCATATTCCGCGCCGGCATCCAGGGCCAATTTCTGGGTGTACACCAGATCGTGGTAGAGACGGGAGCTGCGTCCCGACGACAGGATCCGGGTCATGAGTTCCAGGGGATAAGCATCGTCGCTCTGCCAGTTGGGCACGTGATAGTTCATCACGACCACCGGGAACTGCGCCTCCCGTTGGACCTCCACCCGGATCGGCCCATGATGCTTGGGTTCTTTAGCAGTAACCTTGGGGGGCTCCGGTCCCGCCGGGAGCGAGCCGAAGGTCGCTTCGATCTGACTCAACGCCTCCTTGGGATCAATATCTCCCACCACTACCAGGGTGCAGTTGTTGGGGAGATAGTAACGATGGTAGTACGTGCGGTAGTCATCCAGGGAGATGCTTTCGATGTCGTGGAGCCAGCCGATCACCGGCCACTGGTACGGGTGGGCTTCGAAGGTGGCTGCCATGGCGGCTTCCTGCATAAAGCTCGCCGGGTCGTCTTCGGTGCGCATCCGCCGTTCTTCTATGACCACCTTTTTTTCGGTCTCGAAGTTCTTTTCATCAACGTTTACGCCTTTCATCCGGTCCGCTTCCATCTCCAGCCAATGCCGCAGTTGTTCCTTGGGGCCGGTTTCGAAGTAGGCGGTATAATTCCTGGAAGTGAAGGCGTTGTCCGTGCCGCCTACCTTTTGCACCTCCCGGGAGAAATACTTGGGCCCATATTTGGCCGTCCCCTTGAACATCAGGTGCTCGCACAGGTGCGAGATGCCGGTCTTGCCCAAGGCCTCATTCCGGGAGCCCACCCGGTACCAGACCTGGAGAGTGATAATGGGCGCCCGGGACTCTCGCAAGAGCAGCACCTTGAGGCCATTGGCTAACTGGTGCTCCACCACATTGTTGAAGAGGTTCCCCTCATCCGCCCCCCTCAGGGGGATGGCGCTCAGGGACAACCACGACCCGGCCAGGAGGAGGACCAGCAGGCAAATCCTTAGTTTCCCGGCGGCCCACTTGGCCCCGGGCTGCCCGACGCCGCCCGCTTTCAGACACTTGGAGGTAACAGTCATAAGGTTTTTTTTCAGTGAAATGATCTCGGGATTAAAAGGAATCATATATCATACCTTTAACGAACTAGAATCTTAACGTAAATTCTCCCTAACCACATTTCAAGGGAAGCCCCGAAAGATTATTCCGGCGCTTGCCTCTCCCCTGGCCCGGATGAGCTCAGGGCTGGGCGCCGGGGCCGCCAGGCCCCGAAGGTCAGCAACGCCGCCAGACTGGAGCCGGATAGATCCAGGCACACATCCCAAATACTGCCGACCCGGGAATTATTCAGCCACTGGCGCCCTTCGTCCAACGAAGAGAAGAGCAGGCAAGCCGCCAGGGCACAGAAACACGCGCCCCACGGCCCATAGCCTACCTGCTTCCGAAAAGCCCGGAACCACAGTATATACATAAGGCCGTAAGCCACCACATGCCCGGTTTTCCGCAGGTAAAAATTAATCACATTTACCTGCGCCTGGGTCAACTCCCACCCGGACAGCAGCCATTTGAGCAGGCCGTAGGTGTTCTTTCCCGCGCCAAAATCTCCCGACATGACCAGGATCGCCAGGCCCCAAAGCATGGGAGGCGCCCAATAGTAAATGAGTGGCTGCCGCCAAAAGGGTGGTGTGCTGCCCAACAATTCGGGTCCTTTAACCGGTCATGGCCGCCCGGAGGTTATGGCTAGGGTTAAATTAATTAGACTCACTTTCTCGGGATTTTATTAAGGCACAGAGGAAAAGATTTTTATTGGATTATAGAGGTGGAAAATCCCCCCGAAAACTCTGGAGAATAATTGCTCGGGGCCCTATCCCCGCCGGGGTCCGCCGCCAGGGGCGCCTAACCGAGGATTGCGTCCACAAAGGCCTCGGGGTCGAAAGGCCGCAGGTCTTCCATGCCCTCTCCCACGCCGATATAGCGCAGCGGTATGCCGGTTTCGTGCACCACCGCCAGGGCCACCCCGCCCTTGGCGGTGCCGTCCATCTTGGTAAGCACGCGGCC
>JBAZKX010000413.1:0-3056 GCA_041650575.1 Desulfobaccales bacterium | reverse complement strand
CTTCCAGTTCTTCTTCACTCAGGTGGTCTTCGTATTCATCTTCAGTGAATAATTCATCGAACTCCTGACCGGAAGCCATCTCCACCCGGACCAGCCAACCTTCCGCCAGGGGGTCTTCATTAATGATTTCCGGCACTTCCGCCGCTTCGTAATTGACCTCGACGACTTCCCCGGAGATCGGGGCCTTCAACTCCAGGCGGCCGTTCTTGGCTTCTACCATGCTGAAAGGTTCGTCCTTGACGAACTCCTCGCCTTCCTCGGGTAAGCGAAGACTGTAGATCTCCCCCATTTTCTCCTGGAGGTAATCCGTCAGGCCGATGGTGGCCTGAGTGTCGTCATCCATCCGCACCCAGACATGGTCCCGGCTAAAGCGCATCTCGCCGATGGTAGTCACCCCACTTTTGAAGTGTTAGTCCGTTCCCCAAGGGATGGACGCTGGGGAAATATAATAACCCCATAATGGTTTGGCAAGGGTTTTTTGCACCCTATCTGCATCTTCTTGTTTATTGGGTTATTTTCATCTTCTCACTTCCCGGGCGCCTCCGGCTGGCTTTTTAACTTGACAAGCCCCGGGGCATTGATTAGTTTACTCTTAATTTCACAATCCCCAAGCAGAGGAGCCGAAGGGAGGCTTGCTACATGAAACAGGTTCAAAAAATCCTTTTCCCCATTGATTTTGCTTCGCATTTTGAAAGCATGCTGCCCTGGGTCAAGACCTTCGCGGATAAGTTCGGCGCCACGGTGTATGTCCTGTTCGTCGCGCAGGACCTGTCGAGCTTCGCCACTTTTTACGTGCCCCACGGCAACATTCAGAGTTTTCAGCAAGAGGCGATGGATGCGGCCAGAAAGAAAATGGCGGCCGAGGCCCAGGAGATGTTCAAAGGCTTTGCCAAGCTGGAGACCCGCGTGGAGTTAGGGTCCCCCGCCGAAAAGATCCTGGAGGTGGCCAAAAAAGAGAAGATCGACTTGATCATCATGGGCGCCCATGGGCGCAAGGGGCTCGAACGGGCCATCTTCGGCAGCGTGGCCGACAAGGTGGTGCAAAGCGCCCCCTGCCCGGTGATGACCATCCATCCATAAGGCTGATCCAACTTCAGGCGCTGGTGTTCAACCCCTCCGGCCCCGCCGGAGGGGTTGCTGTGTTTAGTTCCGGTCCCCAGGCTATTAACTCCGGCCCTCTCCAGACTGGCTCGGCTCGGCGTGGGCCAGGATCAGCCTGGCAAGCCCCGCCGCCTCCGGTATCCGGCCCGCCAGGACCAGCCGGCCGTTGATCACCAGCGCGGGAAAGGCCCGCACCTCGTAAGGCTTCAGCAAAGCCGGGTCGGTGATATACTGGAGATCGGCAACGATAGCGTGGGCCGCCAGGATTTCTATGACCCGCTGATAGAACTGGCGGCAGCCGGAGCACCCCAGTCCCAGGACCTTGATCTCAAGCTGGGCCGGGGTCTGCTCGTCCGCGGACTCCCCCCGGAAGCGGCGAAACTCCCGCCAGACCGCCTGCCGGTAGTCCTCCCGGGAGCCCGACGGAATATAGTTTTGCCCCGCCACCCTTTGGAAGAGCTCCTCCTGGGCCGCCGCAGGCGTGGCCCACTCCCGGGCCGCCACTTCCTGGAAAATCTCCGGGATCCCCCTTAAGCCGATGAGATTTTTGCCGATCCGCACCTGGGTGATATCGTCTGCCATAATCCTGCGTTCCGCCGGTTAATCCCGGATGAATTTGAGTTCCCGGAGCTTTTCGATCAACTCCGGTGTTTTGAAAACCCCATAATGGCGATAGACTTCCTTGCCGGCGCGGTCCAGGAACACCTGGGTAGGCACGATGGCCACCTGATACCGGCGAAAGAGAGGCTCCGCCTCATCGATATAGAGTTTGGTCACCGCGAACTGTCCGGGGTAGGCGTCCTTGACCGCCAGAATGACCCGCTCCGAGGCCTTGCAGACCGGACAGAGTTTGCGGTCGAACTCCAGAAGCTGCGGCAGGACCGGGGGCGGCTCCGCGGTCCGGGCCGGCGCCGGCCACCCGATTCCCAGGCAGATCCAGCCCGCCCACAGCAGGATCAGGATATTCCAACGGCCCGATTTCATCAGCAGACTCCTTCAATCACCTTCCACTCCCCCCGGAACCCAGAACCCCATCTATTCCCGGCACTCCCGGTCCGCCGGCGGAATCAGGAGGATGGGGCAGGGGGCAAACCGGGAGATGTTATGGGCGACGCTGCCCAGGTAGAGTTCGGCAATGAAGCCCTTGCCCTGGGTCCCCAGGACGAGCAGGGAGATATTTGAGGTTCTGAGCACCTCCAGGATGACGGGGACGGGATGGCCGGCGGACACCCGGGTCTTGACTTCGGGGACCCCGGCGGCTTCGAGGCGGCCCTTCAGGAGGTCCAGAAAATTGTGCGCCACGGCCGCGGCTTCGTCAGCCGCCTGGGAGTCGGCAAACTTGCCCGTCGGCGGGTGCAGGGCGTGCAACAGGGTCACCCGGTTCACGCCCCGGCAGGCCAACAGCTCCATGTAACACAGGGCCTCCGCGGCAGTCTGGGAAAAGTCCGTGGGAAAGAGCAGGTGATCCAAAAGCTCGGTGCAGCGCCAGAGGCAACTGGGCGGTTGGCCGTCTGCCACCGCCACCGGCAGGACCAGCAGGGGGAATTGGACATTGTGCAGGACCGCGCTGGAAAAGGTGCCCAGCACCCCTTCCCGCCACCGGGATTTGCCGTGAGAGCCGATAATAATCAACGAGGCGTTATATTTATGCGCCACCTCGTTCAGGGAGTATCCGGGCAGGCCGATGGGGGTCTCGATGATGACCTCGAGGCCCAGGTCTTCCAGAACCCGCCGCTGGGCCGCCAGCCGCGCCGCGGCCTGGGGCGGCGGACCTTCGTCGCCCCCCCTGAAGAGATTCGGGGTGATGACAAAGGTCAGGACCACCCGGGAACATCCCAAATCCAGGAGCTCGCCCCCGCAGGAGACCGCCTGGTCCCAGGCCGGGGTGAGATCCGTGGCCATGACCACCCGGTCAAAGAGGGGCTCAATCCTGCGGACTGCCTTCTTCCCCATGC
>JBAZKX010000412.1:0-3060 GCA_041650575.1 Desulfobaccales bacterium | reverse complement strand
GCAACATGGCCAGTTCCAGGGGATCCTGGGTGTCCCCCAGGCAGTGCCGGGCCGCCATGGAAGGGTTGGAGTGGGCCAGGTACAGGCCCTGGTTGTTCACCAGGCAGGCCATATTGGCCTGCAACCAGCCCGAAGTGGCCACGTCCGCCATCAGGTAGTCGAGCTTAAGGATGACCTCAAACTCTCCCAAAGTCCGGCCTTGACCATCCAGGAGATCGGACTTGAGCCCCACCGTCTCATGGCCCGGAGGATAGAAGTAACTCGGGGGCGATACACTCTTGACCCGCTGGAAGACGGCGTTTTCCGCCTGGGGGGTCCTCTGGGCACCCGGACGTTCGCCCCGCCAGGTCAGCCTCACCTGGCTGACGCCCTCTTGTTTCTGCAACTGGGTCAAAATCCAGTCCCGGACTTCCTGCCGGTGCGGCCTGGTTATGGTCCGGTCAAAGAGTTCCATCCAGTGTTTGGGCTGGCCCAGCCGCATATCCATCTGATGGGCGGCCCGCTCCAGCCGCAAGACCGCCACACTTTGCCACTCCGTCAGGAGAGCCTGCCGGATGGAGAAGTAGCCGAACACCCCGGCCCCGATGAGAAACAGGGCCACCGGCAAGGTCAGGAGCACCGCCAGGCGCTGCTGCAAACTCTTGAATGAGAACATGCGCGTCTTAGCCCCCCATGGCGGAAAATTGAGCCGACAGGAAAGGTGTTATGCTAGATTTAAGCATGATCATCGACGGCTTCAAGGGAACCTATCGGCGCGGCGGTTGATTAAGATAAGTCTGGGCTTTGCCCCTTTAAATCAATCTGAGGATATTCTTCTGAAGCAGAGAACCACTGGGGCGGCCGGGGCATACAGTTTTCCGGCTTGAGGTCTGGCGAAGATTGCTGCGCTAAAGGTCCACCGGGCGGTTCCAGAACCGCCCTGACAAGGCTTCAGGCAATGAGGGGAAGGGGCCAAGGACCGTCAGCCGGCGGCGGCCTGGGTCACCAACCTTCTCGTATAGACCAGGTACTTATCTTCCTCCAAGAACATGTGCACTTCAAAGCCATCCTGCTTATAAGCCTCCATGGCCTGGCGGGCATCTTCCCTGGTGACATAGGAGGCGCCGTCCCACATGAATTTTTTCCCCGCGACTTCCCGAGCCAATGGTCTGGACAAAGTTGGTTCCTCCTTAATTCAGGCCCAGCACCGCGTCCACCTGGGCTTCCAACTGAGGCAGGGTGAACCCCGCCACATAGATGCCCTGCTTGGGACAGGTGGCCATGCAGGAGCCGCAGCCCTTGCAGAGGACCGGGCTCACTTCCACGGTCTTCTTGACATTGCCGTCTCTGACGTATTCCAGAAGACTGATAGCATGAAAAGGACAGGCGTCCACGCAGAAGGCGCAGCCGTCGCAATTTTCGTCAATGGGACGGGAAATAATGGATTCGAGTTCCAGCGTCTCCCGGGAAAGCACCGTAGCGGCCCGGGAAGCGCAGGCCAGGGCTTCGGCGATGGATTCTTCGATGGGCTTGGGATAATGGCACAGTCCGGCCATGTAGATCCCCGCGGTGCTGGACTCCACCGGCTTGATCTTGGCGTGAGCCTCGGTGTAGAAACCCTCGGCGTTGAGGTGAGCCTTGTACAAATCCGCCAGCGTGGCATTCTGGTGGGGAATGATGGCGGTAGCCAGGGTCAGGAGGTCCACGGTGAGTTCCACGGGAATCAGCAGGTCCTGATCCACGAACCTGACGATGATCTTATCCCCGGCCGCCTCAACTTGGGGGGGATCATCGACCCCGTAACGGAGAAACTGCACCCCCAGTTCCCGCGCCGTGGCATAGAGCGTTTCCCGTTCGCCATAGGTGCGCATATCCCGGTAAATAATGAAGACATCCATCTCGGGATTCTGGGTTTTGAGGCGAATAGCGTTCTCCACGGAATGGCTGCAGCACACCCGGTTGCAGTAAGGGCGCTCCGGGATGCGTGAGCCCACGCACTGAATAAAGGCAACTCCCTGGGCTTCCTTGACTCTCTCGGACCCCCGGGCCAGTTCCCGGTCCAGGTCCAGGGAAAGCAGGACATTCGGGTGCTGCTTGTAGAGATACTGTCCTTCCGGCCGCAGAGGTTCGGCGCCCACCGCGATGATGACGATGCCGTGCTCGATTTCCTGGCCGGTGGTGAGCTTGGATTTAAAGTTGCCCACCGACCCGGACACCTCTTCCACCATGGCCAGATAGTGCACGGTGATCCGGGGCTGCTTCTTCACCTTCTCGATCATGCCGTCCACCATGGCCTGCACCGGTTCGTCCCGCCAGGTGCTGTGGAGCTTGCGGGCATTGCCCGCCAGCCGGTCCAGACGTTCCACCAGATGGACGTCGAAACCCTGGTCGGCCAGGGCCAGGGCGCTGGTCATGCCGGACATGCCGCCGCCCACCACCAGGGCCCGCTTGTTTACCGGCACCGAGAGGTATTTCAAGGGTTCCAGCATTCTGGCCTTGGCGATGCCCATATGGATCAGGTCCGCGCATTTGGCCGTGGCTTTGTCCGGCTCCGCCTGGTGCACCCAGGTGCACTGGTTGCGGATATTGGCCATCTCGAAGAGGTACTTGTTCACCCCGGCTTCCCGCAGCATGTTCTGGAACATGGGGGCATGGGTCGTGGGGCTGCAGGCCGCCACCACCACCCGGTTCAGCCGGTGCTCCTTGATCATCTTCACCATCTGATTCTGGGAGTCCTGGGAGCAGGTGAACAGGTTATCCTGGGCATATTCCACATTGGGGATGAGACGGGCGCCTTCCACCAGGGCAGGCACGTCGGCGATGCCGCCGATATTCAAGCCGCATTGGCAGACGAAGACGCCCACCCGGGGGGGCTCATCCGAGACGTCGATTTCCGGCGGGAAAGACCTTTCCCGCTGCATGGTGCCCCGGCTGGCGGCCAGGTCCCGGGCCGCGGCCGCGGCCGCGGCGCTGCCCTGCATCACCGAATCGGGGATGTCCTTGGGGCCGGTGAAGGCCCCGCAGGCGAAAATCCCCGGCTGGGAGGTGGCCACCGGCGTGCAGCAACTGGTCTCCACGAAG
>JBAZKX010000411.1:0-3081 GCA_041650575.1 Desulfobaccales bacterium | reverse complement strand
CAGCCTCGCACTTTTTCATCACGCCGGGCATCACGGTGGCCATCTGGGGCCGATGCCCCGGGCACTTGATGGTGGCGACCACGCCGCCTCCCCAGCCGGGGACCATTTGCAGCAGGTTGCCGTTGGCATCCAACTTCAGATCGATGCAATGGGCGGAAAGGCCGGTATTGAGGCGCGCCGCCAGCCGGGGGGCCAGTTCCATGCCCAGGCTGGTGGCGCCAAACAGCATGATGGCGGGCTGGTACTGCCTGACCGCCCTGGCCAGCACCGCGGTGTAGGGCAGTAGGCGATACGGCTCCAATACCGCCTGGTCGCCCACCAGAACCAGGTCGGCGCCGTGCCTGATCAGCCGGTCGGACAGCTGCGCCACGTCGGCGCCCAGCAGGACCGCGGCCACCGTCCCGCCCGAGGCTTCGGCCAGTTCCCTGGCCTTGCCCAACAGTTCCAGGCCGACGTCGTGCAGCACCCCGCCCCGCTGCTCCATGAATACCCAAATCAGTGTTGATTCCATGATCCCGGCGTCCGCTTAGATGAGGCCCAATTGGTGGATTTTGTCCGCCAGGCGTTGGGCCATGTCTGCCGGACTGCCGTCCAGCCGCAGGCCCTGGCGGGTCCTGGGGCGCACCAGCAGGTCGGCCATTTGGGTGGGGGAGCCCCCCAAGCCGATGAGCCCGGCGCCCAGATGCAGGTCGGCATTGCTCCAGATGGCAATCTCCCGCTCTTCCGCCGCCAGGATCTCGAGAAAGGTGCTATAGCGCGGGGTATTGGCGTCCTTGGCGAAAGAGAGCAGCAGGGGAGGTTCGGCCGCCAGTTTCACATAGCCCTGCTCGATCTTTTGGGTGACCGCCAGACGCCGAGAATCCAGGAACTCCAGGTGGGTTACGTGCATAATATTGGGAATCCCGAGAAGCTCGCCAATTTGGGAAGGAACCTGGGCAGTGGAGCCGTCCAGGGTAAAATTGCCGCAGCAGATCAGGTCAAAGGGCTCCAGGCGGCGGATACCCGCGGCCAGAATCCGCGAGGTCGCCAGGGTGTCCGAGCCCGCGAACCACTGGTCCGAAAGCAATACCGCCCGGTCGGCTCCCATGGCCAGGGCTTCACGCAATACCGGCAGAGTAAGGGCGGGGGCCATGGACAGGAGCACCACTTCGGCGCCGTAGGCGTCTTTAATTTCCAGGGCGGCCTCCAGGGCGTGCTTGTCCAGGGGATTGATGACATTGGGAATTTCATCCCGAACCAATGTCTTGGTCACGGGATCCAGCCGGAGCCGATCCCAGGCTTTGGGATCGGGAACCGGCTTGAGGCACACGATCACTCTTTCCATGGCCCCCACCCGTTAAGCTTTCTTCTTGAAAGGCGCCAGGGCCGCTCTGCCCACCACCACCTTGCCGATCTCGCCGGTGCCGCCCGCGGAGATGGTCACCATGGCATCCCGCAAGAGCCGCTGGACCTTGTATTCTTGCATGATGCCATAAGCGCCGTGAATCTCGATGGCCTTTTTGGCGCAGCGCGCCGCGGCGTCGCAGGTATAATATTTGGCCATGGCGCTTTCCGTATCAAACCGCAGATTCTGGTCCTTCATCCAACTGGCCCGGTAGCAGAGCAGCCGGCAGATATCCAGTTCCGTGTAAATCTCCGCCATGTAAAAGCTGATGGCCTGGAGGGTGCCGATGGGTTTGCCGTAGAGGACCCGTTCATTGGCAAATTTCGCGGCCTCCTCATAGCATGCCTGGAGCGTGCCCAGGGCCGTTGCCGCCATGCCGGTCCTGCCGCTTTCGCTGACGGTTTTCAGGGCCACCGCCAGACCGCCGCCTTCCTGACCCAGAAGATTGTCCTTGGGTATCTCGCAGTTATCCAGTACCAACTCTCCGGTATTGGAACCGCGCAGGCCGAATTTGTGCTCCACCCGCCCCGCCTTGGCGCCGGGCGCGTCCTTGGGGACTATGAACGTGGTGAGGCCTTTGGGGCCTTCCGCGGTCCTGGCAGCCACCACCCAATAATCGGAGGTATGGGAATTGGTGATGAAGCACTTCCTGCCGTTCAAAATCCATTTATCCCCCTTCAGTTCGGCCGTGGACTGCATCCCCAGGACATCCGAGCCGCCGGAGGGCTCGGTAATGGCCACGCAACCCATGGTTTCACCCTTGGCCAGAGGGGGGAGATACCTCTTCTTCTGCTCCTCGCTCCCGAAATCACTGAGCGCGGCGATCGCCATATGGTGGACCTGCATGCCCATGGCCACGGCCGCAGAGACCCGGGCCACCTCTTCCAGCACGATGGTGCGGGCCAGATATCCCAAGCCGATGCCGTCGTACTCCCGGGGGGCGATGATGCCCGTGATCCCGAGTTTGGCCATGGGTGAAAGCAGCTCCAGGGGAAACTCCCCGGTCTCTTCCATGGCGTCGATTTTGGGGGTGATCTCTTTTTCCGCAAAATCTCTCACCGTCTTTTTGAGCAGTTCTTCTCTTTCCGTCAGCTTGAAGTCCATGATGACTCCTCCCTTTAAAATAAGACCGACCGGTCTCCCTTATTGGCGCGGCAACTATCCCTACGTTAGGGGGAAAACACGTTTATCTGCTGATCGTGTTTAGGAAGGCGATCAGACCTTTGATATTGTGATCCAGATTCTCCGGGGATTTGTCCGAAGCATAGGCCACGCAAGCCCCCAGGGTACCCGAAAAGATCATCTCGGCCACCGCCGCGGTATCAACTCCGTTTTTCAGGTCGCCCGCGGCCTGGGCCTGGTCCAGGAGCCGCTTCACCATGGACTTGAATCTCCGGAAGCCTTCGTTGACCTCTTTGGCCAGGTGCGGTTGCTGGTCATTGAGTTCCACCGCCAGGGTGACGAAGACGCAGCCGCCGGGAAAGTCTTCCGCGTCAGTGAGATAATGATCCCGGTAGTTTTCCAGGAGTTTCTTGATCTTGTCCAGGGGCCGGTCCAGTTGATCCAGGCCGGCCAGATTTCTCTGCCGCCAGATTTTCCGGGCTTCGCTCAGGGCGGCGAGAAACAGGTCCTCTTTGCTCTTGAAGTGATTGTAAAGCCCGCCCTTGGACGCGCCGGCGGATTCCAGGATGTCACTG
>JBAZKX010000410.1:0-3084 GCA_041650575.1 Desulfobaccales bacterium | reverse complement strand
AGGAGGAAGAGGGCCGATTCGCCCTCCCGGAGGTGTTCGGCCAATTCCTGGCCCCAGTCCGGAAGCTTTTGCCAGGGGCCCATATATGAACCTCGCTGCTTAAAGGGTGCGGGGAAGGGGAGGGCCGGGGTGCGGAAAGGCCTCCCCTCCTCTTTTATCGGTGGCATCCAGGCTCATGATTGCCCGGATGGCGGGAGGACAATAGCGTTACAACAAGGGTTCGATCATTTGTTTAAAGACATCTTTTTTCCGGGTGCCCTCGATGCGCTGGGCAATGTTGCCCTGTTTGTCGACGATCACCGTGGTGGGCACGACCGAGATGCTGCCATAGGCATCGCTCACCTTGTCGTTGCCGACGAGCACCGGATATTCCAGGCCCAATTGCTTCACCAGGAAACGGATCTGGGTAGGGTCGGAACTGATGGCGATCCCCAGGGTCTGCAAGCCTTTGCCCTTGAGCTCGTTATTGATTTTATTCAGGTCGGGCATCTCATCCCGGCAGGGGCCGCAAAAGAAGGTGAAGAAGTTGATGACGACCACCTTGCCCTTGAACTGGCTGAGAGAGTAATCCTTGCCCGTGAGGACGTCTTTCAGGTTAAACTCCGGGGCGGCCTTGCCGGCTCCCCAGCCCGGAGATGCCAAAACCAAAAAACAGACGGCCACCATCAACATTCGAGCGCTGATCCGGGAAAGGCGAAATGACCTTTGAGCCATTAAAATTCTCCTTGCTCTGAAGATAAGGTGCCTCTTTTATTGGACAACTATATCAAAAAGGCTCTCGGCCCGCAATTTATTTACCGGCGGCCTTGCGGGCGGGGGGCCAGCCAGGCGGGGATTTGACCCCGGGGCCGGGGGCTGTGGAGCAAGGCCACCACCAGGGGGAAAATGGTCCGGGATTTAAACCAGGCGTCCAGGTCCCGGAGATGCTGGGGAGCTTTGAGGCAAAGCAGGGCTTTGCCGTGTTCGGAAAACCAGCGCAGGTTCTCGGACGGGGTCAGGGCGGCGGCATCCGGCGGGCAGACGGCCAGGGTCGCACAGTGGTAGAGGTAACTCCAGAAGCTGCCGGACGGGGCGGCTTCAAGCAGATCCTGCCAGTGCTCCGGCCGGTGGCCCGGAGGCAGACAGACCCGGTTTACCTTGAGATCCCGAGCGGCCTGTAAGGCCCAGGAATTGCGCACCCCCAGGGTTTGATCGCCATAGACCTGGCAACCGGCGCCGTCAACCAGGGCCACCGCGCCCCAATCCCCGGCCAGGAAACGGTTATACTCTCCTTGCCGGAGGGTCTCCAGGGCTTTCTGGTAGAAGGCCAGGGCCGACTCGGGCAGGGCAGGGGGCAGGCGCCAGATGAGCCGCCGGGGCCCCCACTGGCGATGGTCCTGCAGAAAGGCGGCATAGTTTTCCGGGGTCAACGCCAGTACCAGAGGCTCGCGCCACTCCGGGGCTAGCGCTATGGTCTCAGCGTAATCCCGAGCCTCCAACCAGATACGGCCGGGCCCGAAGAACTCGGAACGGGAAGAAGGCAGGGCGCTCCGCTGGGAAAGCGGCAGCGGATAAACCGGGGGGCCGGGAACAGCTCTCGGGGCCGGCTGGGGGATCCGGAGCTGCTCTTCAAAGGCCGCCAGCACCTGCCGGGCCGCGGCCAGGACCCCGGGCCGCTCCATGGGTGCGGCTCCCTGCACGGCTTGATACAGCCCGATCACCCGGGCCAAGAAGGTAACGGGAAAGTTCCCGGCCTTGATCTGGACCGCCTCCACTCCCAATTGGCACAGGCCGGAAAAGGTCTCCAGGCTGGCCATCAAGGCCTCGGGGGTGACCTCAGACAGGCATTGGGAACAGGCCTCGCAACTCACGCCCAGGTATTCTTCCATCAAGCAGAGGCTGGCATAGCATCGGCAAGAGGGGGTCAGGCTGACAGTCAGGGGCATGGGGGCCTGGCGGCGCATCAGGGCCAGGTCTTTCAGGCTGATGGGACCCTCCACCCCTACCCGGGTGAACCCCAGGGCGGCTGCCAGGCGCAGGCCAGGAGAGTTATGGACCCCGAAGTTGCCGGCGGCCTGGAGCGAGAGGTTGGGATAGAGCCGCCGGGCCTCCCGGACCAGCCCCGGGTCCCGGAGTTGCAGACCATCGGGGTCGAGCGCGGCTGCGGCCGCGAGCATATCTATCAGCCCGGGAAGTTCGGCCTGGCGCGCCAGCCAATCCAGGACGAGATAGAACTTGATTCCCTGTTGCCGGGCCATACTCCGCCAATCTTTGAGTTCGACCCAGAACTCCGAGGCGGGTTGTCGGGGCAAGGCAATCGCCACCCCGCCCACCTGTCGTTCTATGGCGATGGCCAGGGCTGCCTGGTCAGAAATTTGCAGAATTAATTCCATAAGCTCAATGATCGTACCTCAGTAGGGTTGCCGGCTTTCCGGTAGAGAATCGCCCAGCCCGGGGGCAGAGCCAGTCAGGGCCCGCGCTGACCCTTGGGAAAGCCTGTTCCCAAGTTTAAGCGAAAAAGAGAAATCGATAAACTTGAAAAGGTCTCTCCTTGACATCCGCCTAGGGTTTTCCATATTGTTACTAATCACCGAAAAGGAGATCGCCATGAAAGTCCTGGGCATTTTCGGCAGTCCCCGGAGGCAAGGCAACTCTGACCTTCTTATGAAGGCCTTCCTCGAAGGGGCGGCTGCGGCCGGAGCCCTGGTGGAAGAAGTCTTTCTGCGCGAGCAGAAAATTTCCCCGTGTCTGGAAATATATCATTGTTTTAAGGATGGCACCTGTCCAATAAAAGATGACATGCCGGCGTTGTATGACAAGCTGGTAGAGGCCGACGTGGTGGCCCTGGCGTCGCCGGTGTTCTTTTACGGCGTCTCGGCCCAGGCCAAGGCCATGATCGACCGGACTCAAGCCTTGTGGGCCCGGCGCTACGTGATTAAAAAAGATTTCCCCGGGGGCAACCGCCAGGGAGTCTTGTTATGCACCGGGGCCACCAAGGGCAAGCTCTTGTTCGTGGGCTGCCGCCTGACGGCCAAATATTTCTTCGACGCCCTCAACGTCAGATATGCCGCGGAAATCCTGGTGCGGGGCGTGGATGAGAAAGGT
>JBAZKX010000409.1:0-3093 GCA_041650575.1 Desulfobaccales bacterium | reverse complement strand
TCAAGCCGGGGTCCTCAAAGGGGAAGTGAAGGACGTCCTGCTGCTGGACGTCACGCCCCTGTCCCTGGGGATCGAGACCCTGGGCGGCGTCTTTACCCGGATCATCGACCGCAACACCACCATCCCCACCCGGAAGAGCCAGGTCTTTTCCACCGCGGCGGACAACCAGACCGCGGTGACAATCCACGTGCTCCAGGGCGAGCGGGATATGGCGGGAGACAACAAGACGCTGGGGCGATTCGAGCTCTTCGGCATTCCCCCGGCGCCCCGGGGCATCCCCCAGGTCGAGGTCACCTTTGATATCGACGCCAACGGCATCGTCAACGTTTCGGCCAAGGACATGGGCACCGGCAAAGAGCAGTCCATCCGGATCACCGCCACCAGCGGGCTGTCCGAGGAGGAGATCCAGAAGCTCATCAAGGATGCGGAACTCCATGCCGAGGAAGACCACAAGCGGCGGGAGCTGATCGAGGCCCGCAACCAGGCCGATACCCAGATCTATACCACCGAAAAAACCCTGGCCGATCTCGGGGATAAGGTGGACGCGGCCACCAAGACCGACATCGAGAGCCATGTCGCCGCGCTCAAGACCGCCATGGAAGGGACCGACATCCAGGTGATCAAGCAGAAGGGCGAGGAGCTCATGAAGGCCTCCCACAAGCTGGCGGAGCAGATGTACGCCAAGACCGGCGGACCCGGGGAGGGTGCGGGTCCCGGCGCCGGCGCCGGCCCGGGCCAGGGCCCCGGAGAGAAGGCCAAGAAGCCTGAAGAAGAAGTGGTGGAAGCCGAGTTCGAAGAAGTGAAATAAACCAGGCCTGGGCCGGGTGGGGCGTTGCCCCGTGGTCCCCGGCCGGGCCATGAACCTCCGTATCATCCTGGGCGGACGCCGGCCGTGACCGCGGTCCGACCCTGCCCAGGAATAACTTTGGGGGAGAGGGCAGGGCCCCGGGGCGCCTGGCCTCTCCCCCAATTAGTACCTGCGGACGATATATGGCTCGAAAGCTCGTACTTCTCTTCCTGGTCATGGCGCTGCTGCCGGCCTGCGCCGGCGCGCCGCCGTTTTTTCCTCCCTCGGCCCAGGCCCCCGCGGTCCAGCAGACCGAAACGGGGCTCTTTCAGGAGGCCGAGACCAGTTATCGCCGCCAGGCTTACCGGCGGTCTTACCAGCAATACGGGGAGTACCTGCAACACTATCCCCAGGGGGACCGGGCCATGGACGCCCGCCTGCGGCAGGCCGAGATCCTGGGGCTCCTGGGGGATTGGCAGGGGTCTCTGCAGAGCTACCAACGCGTGTTAGCCCGGCAGCCCCAGCCGGAAGTCGCCCGGCAGGCCCGGTACGGCATCGGCCGGGCTTACTTCAAGCTGGGCGAGTACCAGCCGGCCTCCCAGGTGTTGGACAGCCTCACCGCCGAAGACCTGTCCCGGTCGCTGTGGTTTTCGACCCAATCCCTGCTGGCTGAGATCGCCTTGAAACAGGGCCGGGTGCCCCAGGCTTTCAACCGCCTGCGCCTGGCGGGCCAGGATCTGGCCTCGGGCGACCCGGAGTGGTACGAGGACCTGAAGACCCGGCTGCTGGAACAGGCCACCGTCCCGGAGCTGGAGCAATTGGCGGCCCTCTACCGGGATAATCCCCTGAGCGCCGCGCTGCTGCTGCGTCTGGCCAAGGTGGCCCAGGAGTCCGGCCAGAGGGAGGCGGCCCGGAAGTGGGCATCCACGCTCAAAGAGCGCTTTCCCGGCAGCCCTGAGGCCGCCGCGGCTGACCGGCTCCTGGCCGGAAGCAAGGTGGTGTTGGGCTGCCTGTTGCCCCTGACCGGCCAGTTGAGCAACATCGGCTTTCGGGTGCAGCGGGGCATGGAGTTGGCGGCCAAGCGGGCCCCGGTGGAACTGGTCTTCAAGGACACCCATACGGACGCGGGGACCGCGGCCGGGCTCACTCGGGACCTGGCCCAGGATGAGAACGTCCTGGCCGTCCTGGGGCCCCTGTCGTCGTCCGTGGCCCAAAGCGCCGCGGAGGCGGCCCAGGCCGCAGGCCTTCCCCTGGTGGCCCTGTCCCAGAAGGATGGCCTGACCCAAACGGGAACCTGGATTTTCCAGGCCTTCCTGACGCCCCGCCAGCAGGTGCGGGCGTTGGTGCGCCAGGCCATGGCCATGGGGATCAAGCGCTACGCCATGCTCTACCCCGAATCCTCTTATGGGCGGACTTTTTCCCAAAATTTTCAGGACGAGGTGAAGGCTCAAGGGGGTGAGGTGGCCGCGGCCTCCTACAGTCCAGGCTCCCAGGAATTCGGGCCCACCCTGACCTCCCTGGCGGCGGAGATCAAGCCTCCGGCCGAGGGGGCGCCGGGGCCTCTGGCCCTGTTCATCCCCGATGATGCCGCCACCGTGGCGGCCATTGCCAGCAGTCTGGCCGGCACCCCCCTGGCGGGGGCCCAGTTGCTGGGCACCAACCTGCTCCATAATGCCAATACCCCCGAGGCCCAGACGGCCGCCTTGCAGGGGGTCATCTTCCCGGACGCCTTTTTTGCCGGGGACCCCAACCCCGCGGTGCAGAAATTCATCGCTGCCTACCGCCAGCAATACGGCGAGGAACCTGACTACCTGGCGACCCAGGGTTATGTGGTCATGAGCCTCATGGCCCGGGTGGCGGCGTCGCACACGGCCTTGAGCCGGGCGGCGCTGCCCCAGATCCTGCTGGGCCTCAAGGGTTCCAGCGACCTGCCCTGGTTCCAGGGATTCAACTCACAGCGGGAGGAAGACCCGGCCCTGTATCTCCTTACCATGACCGGCGGAACCATCCAGATGGTCCCGTCCGCCACAGGAGAGCCGCGCCAGTGATCACCAGGGTGCGGGGATTCCAGGTGGGCCACGCCCATGATTTCGAAAAAGTCACGGGCTGCACCGTCATCCTCTGTCCTCCCGAGACCGTGGGGAGCGCGGATGTCCGGGGTTCCGCGGCCGGCACCCGCCAGATGGACGCCCTGGTGGGCTTCCACGTGGTGGAGGAACTGCAGGGCGTTTTGATCGCCGGGGGCAGCGCCTTCGGGCTGGACGCGGCCGGGGGAGTCATGGACTACCTCGAGGAGCGGGGCCGGG
>JBAZKX010000408.1:0-3107 GCA_041650575.1 Desulfobaccales bacterium | reverse complement strand
CTGCGCAATGCCGGCCTCAACAAATATCTCTTTGAGATGGCCAACATCCGGAACCACTGCACCTGGGTTCACCAAGGGGAGCCGGCGGCCGCGACGCAGAAGTGCCGGGACCTGGTGAATATGTCGATTGCCAAGGCGCGGCTCTTGCAGCCGCTGCCCTATCTGTCCGTGGGGGTCAATAAAAAGGCCCTGGTCATCGGTGGCGGGATCGCGGGCATGAGCGCCGCCCTGGGTCTGGCGGAGCAGGGTTATGCCGTGCATCTGGCCGAACGCCAAAACCGGTTGGGCGGCCACGCCCTCAAGCTGCACACCACCTGGCGAGGAGAGCCGGTGGCCCCCTTTGTCCAAGGTTTAACACAACGGGTGAACAACCACCCCAATATTCAGGTGCACCTTTCGGCCACTGTCCAAGAGGTCTCCGGCACGGTGGGAAATTTCACAAGCACCCTGTCCAACGGCCGGGTGGTGGACCACGGCGCCGTCATCCTGGCCACCGGGGCCGAGTCGTATAAGCCCGAGGGGCTATATCTCTACAACGAGCATCCCCGGGTGCTCCTCTCCCTGCAATTGGATCAGGAACTGGCCGCGCTGAGCGGCACGGTCAAGGGTATCCATACGGCCGCGTTTATCCAGTGCGTAGGCTCCCGGGTCCCGGAGCGGCCTTACTGCAGCCGGGTGTGCTGCTCCCACAGTGTAGAAAATGCCCTCAAGCTCAAGGAAATTAACCCTGATTGTGAGGTCGTCATTCTCTATCGGGACATGCGCACCACAGGCGAGCGTGAAATCCTCTACCGGCAGGCCCGGGAGAAAGGCGTCATTTTTATCCGCTATTCCCCGGATCATCCCCCGATGGTGGCAGCCGACGGGGATGGCCTTAAGATCACCGTGCTGGATCATATCCTGAAGCGGCCGGTATCCTTTACGGCGGATCTTCTGACCCTGGCCACCGCCATCGTGCCCCATGACAATACTCACCTGGCGGAAATGTATAAGGTGGCCCTCAACGAAGAGGGGTTTTTCAGCGAGGCCCACGCCAAGATCAGGCCGGTGGATTGCGCCACTGAGGGCATCTTTCTGGCCGGCCTGTGCCACAACCCCAAGCCGCTGGAAGATTCCATCCGCCTGGCCTGGGCCGCGGCGGCCCGGGCCGCCACCATCCTCTCCAAAGAGTACCTCGAATTGGGGGCCAACATCGCGGTACCCACGGATGAAAACTGCGACGGCTGCGCCTTCTGCGTGGACGGCTGCCCCTTTAAGGCCATTACCCTGTTGGAATACATGCGGGAGGGCCAGGTTAAAAAAACCGTGGAAATCAACGAAACGCTCTGCAAAGGCTGCGGTTCCTGCATGGCCACCTGTCCGAAACAGGGCATCAACGTGGCCGGCTTCTCCGTCCTTCAATTGGAGGCCCAGGTAGACGCGGCCTTGGGCCTGATCTAAGCCGGGCAAGATAATTTGATATTTCCACACAAATTATTCCATAATGAACTAAGTAACTATTCAATTATGGTTGCTAAGACGAACTGTCTGTTGGGATAATGGAAAATTGAGAGAATTCATGTTATCATGTGAAACCCCGGCTGAACCTGGCGGCGCCTGGTAGGAAAACGCGCCATCCGACTCCTCTCACGGAGTTCATCATGAGTCCCGGCAAGCAGGCCTATAATCTGGCCCTGGTAGGAGCAGGGCGGCAGGGCATGGCCATCCTGGAGGCCTTGGTGCCTCTCCAGCGGGATGACCAGCTCCTGCGTGTGGTGGGGGTGGCGGATCTGAACCCGGAAGCCCCCGGCATCCTTTATGCTTACCGGCATAATCTGTTGGTCACCGTCGATTTCACCGACCTGTTCCAAATCCCCGAATTGGACATCATCGTCAACGCCACCGGCCGTCCGGAAGTCGCTTTACAGTTGGACAGCCAGCGTCCCGGGAGATTAATAGTCCTCAATGTGGATCGTCCCCTTTCCTGGGAGGACTTCTGGGATCTCATCTCCATGGATCTCTCCTCCGTTCAGGCAGCCACCCCTTTGAAAATCGTCATTGTGGGAGGAGGTAAAGGAGGTCATGAAGTTCTGCAGTTGATTGCCAGGGATCAGCATTACCGGCGCCGCATCGACATTCTCGGAGTGGTTGATCTCAACAGCCAGGCCCAGGGAATTATCCTGGCCAGAAATATGGGTATCCCCACCTTTACCGATTGCTCTGCCCTCCTGGAGTCAAATCCTGACCTTATTCTGGAACTCACCGGAGATCCGCGAGTCCGTGATAAAATCATTCAGCACAAGGGCCCCGGCACCCAGATTATAGACCACAGTAAGGCGCGGCTATTCTGGGATATATTACATCGGGAAGAAGACCGGCTGCGAAGCAAGGTGGAGAGCGAAATCAGGTTGGCCGGCCAACGCACGCGCTTTCAGAAAATATTCAACCACTTGCCCGATCCGGTCCTCGTCCTGAGACCCAATTATTTAGTGGAGGAAGCCAATCTCCCCTTTCTGAACCGCTTTCACAAGAAGGCTCCTGAGGTCATCGGCAAGCCGTGCTATAAAGTATTTCATCAGTTTGAAGAGCCCTGTGACCGTAAAGGCATGACCTGTCCGTTGCCGAGGGTTTTGGAGAGTGGCCAAACCGTCCAGGTTTTACAGCGCTCCGCCAACGGCGGCACGATTCGCTATGATGAAATCACCATGTCCCCTTTGTGTCCGCCGGAAGGGACCAAAAAAAGGCTTATCGAAGTTATCAAGGATATCACCCCTCGCAAGAAGTTGGAGGAGGCCCTGCAGAGTTCGGAAGAAAGGACCCGGAAGGATAAGGATTTTCTGGAGACCATTGTCAATGGCATTGTCGACCATATGATGGTTATCGACCTTAACTACCGGATCATCGAAGTTAACCGGGCCTTGCTGAAAATGGTGGGTCTGAAACGGGAAGAAGTGGTGGGCCGGCACTGTTACGAAGTGTCGCACCACCTGAAAGTCCCGTGCACCACTCCGGATCATCCCTGTCCTTTAAAAGAGGTAGTGGCTACGGGCAAGGCCGCCTCAGCTACGCATGTGCACTTCGATAAGAATCGCCGGGAGCACTATTACCACGTGGTCTGCCACCCGCTG
>JBAZKX010000407.1:0-3111 GCA_041650575.1 Desulfobaccales bacterium | reverse complement strand
CGCTGGAATCAGCGGAAGAACTGCCCGCCTCCCCCTGGGAAGTGGACGAAGCCAAAACCGAAGGCATCGAGATCTTGCACCGCTGGGGAGTCAAGCAGGTCCGCTCCGGTGATGGCAAAGTCACCGGCCTGGAGCTCAAGGCGGTGGCCCGGGTCTTCGACGAGCAGGGCCGCTTCGCCCCCGCCTATGTTGAGGATAAAGTCACTACTCGGGACGCGGACGTGGTCATCTTCGCCATCGGCCAGAAGGCCAATCTGAAGTTCATCAACGAGGCCGACGGACTGAAGCTCACGCCCCGGGGCCTGATCGCAGCCGACCCCGACACCCTGGCCACCTCGCGAGACGGCGTCTTTGCCGGCGGAGACGTGGTCACCGGCCCCTGGATCGCCATCGGCGCGGTAGCCGCGGGCCGCGAGGCCGCCATCTCCATCGACCGTTATTTAAGCGGACAGGACCTCAAGGCCGACCGGGAGCCCCGGCTTCAGCCTCTTAAAGACGGCAACTGGAATCCCATTCCCCGGAACCTGGCTAAGGAAAGCCGCGAGCCCATGCCGGAGTTGCCTCGGTCCGAATGGACCGGTGGCTTTAAAGAGCTCAACCTGGGCTTTACCGAGGCCCAGGCCCAACATGAGGCCTCCCGCTGCGTCAACTGCGGCGCCTGTTCCGAATGTATGCAGTGTGTCGAGGCTTGCCAGGCCGGGGCCATCGACCATAAGCAGGAGCCCCGGACCCAGACCCTGGAGGTGGGCGCGGTCATCCTGGCCCCCGGCTTTAGGACCTTCGACGCCACCGCCAAACCCGAATACGGCTATGGCCGCTACCCTAACGTCATCACCTCGCTCGAGTTCGAGCGCCTCCTGTCCGCCACCGGCCCCTGCGCCGGCCACGTCAAGCGCCCCAGCGACGGCTCCGACCCCCAAAAAATCGCCTGGATTCAATGCGTGGGCTCCCGGGACGCCTCCATCGGCCGGGAATACTGCTCCTACGTCTGTTGCATGTACGCCGCCAAACAGTCGGTCATCGCCAAGGAACACGACCCTCGGGTGAAGCCCACCATCTTCTTTATCGACTTCAGGGCCCAGGGCAAGGGCTTCGACCGATACTACGAACGGGCCCGGGACGTCCACGGGGTGCGGCTGATCCGCGCCATGATCTCCCGGGTGACGGAAGACCCCCGCAACCACAACTTGGAACTCGCCTACGTGGATGAAGAAGGCCGCATCCAGCAGGAAGAATTCGATATGGTGGTGCTCTCCGTGGGTCTGACGCCCCATCCCGCCACCAAGAAATTGGCCGAAGTCTGCCAGATCGCCACCAACCGGTGGGGTTTTGTGGAGAATCCGCCCTTCAAGATGGTGGAGACCAGCCGGGAGGGCATCTTTACCTGCGGCGTCTTCCAGTCCCCCAAGGACATCCCCGAAACCGTGGGCCAGGCCTCGGCCGCCGCGGGCGCCGCGGCCGCGCTTTTGAGCGAAGTCAAAGGCACCCTGCTGACCAAGGCGGAATACCCCCAGGAACGGGACATTGGGCAGGAAGAGCCCCGCATCGGGGTCTTCGTCTGCCACTGCGGCATCAACATTGCCGGCGTGGTGGACGTGGCCAAGGTGGCCGAGTATGCCCTGACCCTGCCGGGGGTAGCCTACGCCGACCATTATACCTTTACCTGCGCTACCGACTCCCTGGAAGCCATGCGCCGGGTCATCGAGGAGCACCGCCTCAACCGCATCGTAGTGGCCTCCTGTAGCCCCCGGACCCACGAGCCGTTGTTCCAGGATAACCTGCGCAAGGCCGGCCTCAACAAGTACCTGTTCGAGATGGCCAACATCCGGGACCAGGACACCTGGGTGCACCAGGGGGACCCGGCCCGGGCCACCGCCAAGGCCCAGGAACTGATCAGGATGGCGGTGAGCCGGGCCGCGGTGCTGGAGCCCTTGAGCGAGCTACCCTTCCCGGTGAAGCAGCGGGCCCTGGTGCTGGGCGGCGGTCTGGCCGGCCTGGTGGCGGCCCTGACCATCGCCGACGCCGGCTACCGGGTCTATCTGCCGGACATCCAGGAGCGCTTCGGCGGCAGCCTGGCCCACAAGATGCGCTACACCCTGGAAGGCCAGGAAATTAGGCCGTTTATGGATGAACTGGTGCGCCGGGTGGAAAACCACCCCAACATCCGCTGGTGGCCCAATGCCCGCATGACCAGCTTTTCGGGCCACGTGGGCAGTTTTCGCAGCAAGCTGGAGTCCCCGCAGGACCAGTGGGAGATCCATTACGGCGCCGCGGTGATCGCCACCGGCGCCCAGGAATATAAGCCCACGGAGCATCTCTACGGCGAACATCCACGGGTCCTGACCCAGTCGGAGATGGAAAACTTCCTCATCGATCAGTCCGACCAGATCGATGAAGCCCCCACCTTCGTCATGATCCAGTGCGTGGGGTCGCGGTCGCCGGAGCATCCCTATTGCAGCCGGGTGTGCTGCGGCTACGCCATTAAAAATGCCTTGAAGATCAAGGAAATCCGCCCCCGGGCCAAGGTCTATATCCTCTATCGGGACATCCGCACCTACGGTCTCAAGGAGATTTACTACAAGAAAGCCCGGGACCTGGGGGTGCAGTTTATCCGGTTTGAGCCCGAACAAAATCCCGAGGTGGCGGCCGCCGGCGACGGCCTGGAAATCACGGTCTTTGACCAGAATCTCAAGGTCCCCATTAAACTTAGGGCCGACTACCTGGCCCTGTCCGCGGCCATCCGGCCCCATCGGGCCTCCCAGGAGATCGCCAAGCTGTTTAAGCTGCCCTTCGATGCCGACGGTTTCTTCATGGAGGCCCACCAGAAGCTGCGGCCCCTGGATTTTGCTTCCAGCGGCATCTTCCTCTGCGGGCTGGCCCACAGCCCCAAATATATCGAGGAGAGCATTGCCCAGGCCCAGGGGGCCGCGGCCCGGGCCCTGGGCGTTTTGGCCCAGGAAGAGATGTACGTGGGCGGCGCGGTAGCCCACGTCGATCCGCAAAAGTGCATCATCTGCCTCACGTGCATGCGCACCTGCCCTTACGGAGTGCCCCGGGTGGACCAGGCCGAAGGCGTCATCACCATCGACCCGGCGGCCTGCCAGGGTTGCG
>JBAZKX010000406.1:0-3112 GCA_041650575.1 Desulfobaccales bacterium | reverse complement strand
ATTTGCGCACCAGGGGGGCCAGCTCGGTAAAGACCGTCTTGTGGGCGTCATCCACGGTGATCACCACGGATTTGGGGGGCGGCGGAGGCCCCTGGCCGAGCAGGTAGTTCACCAGAGTCCGCAGCGGGATGACCGTGTACTGGTTGTCTTTGAGCCATTTAAGCTGTGATTCGAACACCTTGGTGGTAACCGTCATACTGTCTGCCACCGTCGGGCCAAAGCGGTGATAACACAACACGGGCACCCCGACCTGGTCTTCCGCCAGGGCCGGGTAGCCGCCAAAACACAGGGCCAGCAACGTGATTGCGGCCAGGAAACGGAGGATACGAGGCATTTTTGCTTTTCCCATAGATTAACGTGATGGAGCGAACCGCGCCGGGCCAGAATCATGTGCTACAGAGACCGGTTACGTCCGGGTTCGCCTGCTTGCCCTGACCCCTGCAGGGCTGGTTGAAAGATACTATAACCACACAGGCAAAACAACTCTTTACAATCTTCTCGAAGTGATCTCGGGAAATTTATCGGGGCCGGGAGGGCGCGAACTTTAGGCAAAGTTTTGACGAGTTGAATTTACAGAAAAAAAGGAGGGGATTGGGGAACGCTGTCGGCCGGCCCAGGGCTAAGTCGGCTGCTTGGCAAACTCCAGAATGAAAGTGGCTCCGGCCCCGGGTTCACTCTGGACCGAGAGGCGGCCGCCGCTTCTGGCCATGAGGTGCAGGCTCACCTTCAGACCCAGGTGGGTGCTATCCGAGCATTCCCGGTCTCTCGGCGCCAGAAGATGGCTGCGGAGTTTTTCCACCTCCAGACCCGGACCGTTGTCACTGATTTCCACCCGGACCCAATGGCTTTCTTCGGACACCTCCACCTGGAGGTGATCGCTTACCTTCATGGAGTTGCTCAGCATGTTCTGGAGAATCACTTCCATGGCATAGGGCTCGAACGCGAAGATCAGGGAATCGTGACAGGCCTCCATGGGCTGGCGGTTAAGATCCACCCGGATGGGCTTGTCCCTGAAACGCAATTCCAAAAGATCCTGAATGGCGCGGATCAGGACAGGGTAGAAGTCTCGGGGCTCCAGCGCCTGAGCCTCGCTGGTCAAAGCCTTCAGGAACAACAGTTCCTGACTCAGGGTCGAGGTGAGACGTTGGGCGGCATCATCGAGAATATCTGCGTTGCGCGCCAGGGACAGGCATTCCTCCTGAAGCATCCGGCAGAAGTCGTCCTTTTCCACGGGGCACTGATGTAGCCGGGTCTCCAGGGCCCCCAATTTGCGCTTGATGCGGCCGGAGAATCCCTGGATGCCGATTGCCAAGTTCTTGTAATGATGCCGCAGGGCGGCGACCTGGAGTTCGAACTCCTGGTTTAATATTTGAAGCTGCCGACGATGCTTGTTAATACGCTTGAGAAAGATGCCCAGCACCAGCCCCACGATCATTCCCAGGAAGGTGTATAACGCGGTCATGGGCCACATGTGAGCGGAAAAGCTGACGAGGATGGCCTGCCCCAGTTGCAGGGGCTTTCCCTGGGCCACGAAAGTCTGGATTTCGCGCACCGCCATGGTCAAGGGATGAATGACGAAGAAGCCCACCCCCGCGCCGATGAGCAGGCCCAGCCAGGGGTAGGCCCAGGCGGAGCCCCGGGATATCGGCGGTTCGAGGCTTACCGGCTGACGAGATTCAGGATTCATGAGTCTCCTCCTCCTCTGGGAGGGCTTGCAGGCGGGCTTCCAGTTCCTGTTTCAGGTCTATCATCTCGGTTTCCCAGGAGTCGATGTAGCGGGTATGGTCAAGCTGCGTCAGGCTTTCCAGGGAATTGATGACCGTGTTGATGTCATGGGAGGCGCGGTGGATGAGGCGCAATTGGCGCACCAATTCGGGGTCATCAAGATGTTTCTGGAGGTGCGAGCTGAATCCGCCGATCACCACATTGGCATTACGGATATAGTGAGCCAGGGTTACCGTCAAGGCCTTCAAGGTCTCCAGAGCCGCCAGGCGGCGCTGAGATTCAAGGTTGGCCTCGGCCAATTTCGCGCGGTGCAGATACCAACCCCCGAGGCAAAAGCCGCTCACGCCGCCCATGAAGATAAAGGCCAGGCTCATGGCGAGCATATCGGAGCTAAAGGTCAGTCGTATCTGCCGACCCCAGAGGGATAGCTCCAGGGGCCCTATCGAGTGCTGGGGGGACAACAGATAGGCCACCATGGCAAAGGGATGAACCAGGAAATAACCGACCAGCATCCCGCCCAGAGTGAACCAGATAATCGGGCCAGGCCTCATGGCGGACTCCAGAATTTCGGGGGTTACTCAAACCCGGGTTAATTACCTCTCATTGCGAATTTCATTATTTGTAAGGCTTAGCCAGGTCCTTCACCACATAAAGATCGGTGGGCTCCTGAATCCCCTTGAGGGTGGCCCGGAAGGCTCTCTTGACTACGATTTCCTCCGGGATTTGGCGATAAGCCGCGTCCGAAATCACCACTTCGCCGCCCTTGGCCTGGGCCTGAATGCGGTGGGTCAAGTTGACCGCGGCGCCCACGATGCCGTATTTGGCCCGGCTTTCGGACCCGATGTTGCCCACCACCACCTCCCCCGCGTGCAGGCCGATGCCCACCTGCAGCGGCGGATACTTGGACGCCGCGGTGTTCTCCCGGGCCACCGCGGCTTCCATTTTCAGGCCGCAGCGAATGGCCCGGCGCACCGTGGGAGCCAAAGGACCGTCCAGGGGATCAAAAAAGGCCAGGATCGCATCCCCGAGAAAATCCACAATGATCCCGTGATGTTGCTCGAGGATATCGATCATTTGAGAAAAATGGCGATTCACCAGGTGAATGGTGGCTTCGGGACTCAAGGTCTCGGCCAGGGGAGTAAAACCCCGAATGTCCGAAAACAGGATGACCACTTGCCGTTTTTCGCCTCCCAGCCGGGCGGCCTCAGGCCGGCTCAGTAACTCCCGGGCGATTTCCTTGTCCACGTAGCGCCCGAAGGTATTGCTGATAAAATCCCGCTCCTTCAGGCCTGCCACCATGTCATTGAAACTCGCGGTC
The DNA here is from genome assembly GCA_041650575.1 of Desulfobaccales bacterium. Lineage (GTDB taxonomy): Bacteria > Desulfobacterota > Desulfobaccia > Desulfobaccales > 0-14-0-80-60-11 > 0-14-0-80-60-11. The sequence continues at coordinate 69 of JBAZKX010000406.1, read as the reverse complement.
AATTTGCCGATTTCATCCCGAGTCCGGACCGGCAACGGTTTGCCGTACTGGCCCTTGGCCACCAGGGCC
>JBAZKX010000405.1:0-3130 GCA_041650575.1 Desulfobaccales bacterium | reverse complement strand
ACCTCGAAGCCTTCCCGCCGGGCCGCGGCCTCGCTCAGCCCGGTGGCGCCCACGATGTAGTCGAAGACCTTGGCCACCACGGTCCCCACCATGCCCTGATATTCCATGTGGCCGCCGGTAAGATTAGTGCCGATGACGCGGCCCTGGATGTTGGCCAGTTGCCCGGAAGACACGACCACCGGCCGCTTCAAGACCCGGTGGTAGTTTTCGGCGCAGTCGCCGCCGGCATAGATGTCCGGATCCGAAGTGCGCAGTTCCGAATCCACTTTAATGGCGCCCGTGGCGCCGATTTCCAGGCCGGCCTGGCGGGCCAGCTCCACGTTGGGCTTTACCCCCACGGCCACCACCGCCAGCTCCGCGGGAAACTCGCCCTTATCGGTATAGACCCGGGAGAGGTTTTCGTCCGCATCGCTGCCGAAACTGGTGACCCGCTCGCCCAAGCGCACCTTGACCCCTTTGGACTCCAGGTTGCGGCGCAGGAGGGCCCCCATCTCGAAGTCCAGCAGGCCCGGAAAGACCTGGTCCAGGGCCTCGACCACGGTAACCTCCACTCCCCATTCCACCAGGGCTTCGGCCATCTCCAGACCGATGGCGCCGGCGCCCACCACCGCGGCCCGCCTAGGCTTAAGCTGCTCGAGCGCCGCCATGATGGCCAGCCCGTCCCGGGGCTGGCGAATCACAAAGACATCCTTCACGTCGATGCCCGGCACCCGGGGACGCACCGGGAAGGCCCCGGTAGCCAGCACCAGCTTGTCATAGGGGTAGGTCTCATAGGCGTCCGTGGCCAGGTCCCGGACCGCCACCGCCTTGCGGTCCCGGTGCAGGGCCAGGACTTCCTTGCCGGTGAGAAAATTGACGTTTTTCACGTTCCGGAAATATTCCGCGTCCCGCATCACCCCCACCGGGGAGGCCAGAATATGCTTCACGTCCGGGATTTCCCCGGAAATCAGGTAAGGCAAGCCGCAGGCGGAATAGGAGATGTAATCCCCTTTCTCCAGGATGGTAATCTCCGCCTGGGGATCGCAGCGCCGGGCCCGGGCCGCGGCTTTGGGCCCCGCGGCCACCCCGCCCACTATGACAATCTTCAATGCTGCCGCCATATCAAAGGCCTCCGGCCATTGTTCTTAAGATTCAGATTGCCTAATGATAAGACTGCCGGTCCGGCAGCGCCAGTGAAAACAGTTGCCAGTTGCCAGTTGCCAGTTGTCAGTTGTCAGGATTTTATCCCAAAACCCAAAACCCAGAACCCGGAACAGAACCTTAATTACTCCCTCAGGCCGGCATAGGCCAGGGGCAGCAGGGCCAGGCTGATGGCGCCGGAGATGATCAGGGGCACCTGGTAGCCGTAAGCCGCGCCCACCGGGCCGAAGACCAGGGAACCGGCGAAGACCCCCGCAGTAGTAGTCAAGGAGATCAGGGACGAGTGGCCGCCAATGCGGTCCACATGGAAGAGGCGGGAAATGGTGGTGTAGGTCTCCATGAGGATGATGCCGTCGCCGCAGCCGTGCACCGCCCGCCAGGCGAAGGACCAGGGCAGGACCGGATAAGTCATGCAGATATGGCCGGCGCCGGAAAAGACCAGGGCCAGGGCGAGGAAGGTAAGGGGCTTCAGCCTTCCGGCCCAGAATCGGCCGTAGAGATAGGCGGTGAGGGCTACCACCCCGAACTCGCCCGCCATATAGGTTCCCACCCCCAGCGGCGTCAGGCCCAGGTTGTGCTCCAGAAATAGAGAGAGGCTGGTGGCTTCCGCGCCCCAATGGAGGGTGAAGAGAAAGAGCCAGGTGACGAAAAAAAGCACCGGCTTGGCCAGAAAATCCCGGCTATATTCAAACAGCGTGGTCCGCACCCCCCGGGTCACCGGCAACAGCCCCGTAGCCGCGGCCAGGACCAGCATCGCCAGGCTGAAAAGTTTCAGGGTCGCAGTAAAATCCAGCCAATAATAAGCGGCGCCGCCGAAGAGCGCACCCACCATCATACCGCCCATGCGCATGGCATTAAAGTGCCCCATCCGCCGGGGGGCATCGGCAGGGTCTTCTTTGAACAAGAGGATGTCGAGGGAGAGCCGGAAGAGCTGCATGCTGAGGCCGAAGCCCCAGAAGACCGCCAGGAAGGCCCCGAAACTCTGGACCAGGGTCAGCCCCCAGAGGCTGGCCGCAATGACCATTAGGCCCACCCGGCTGAGGATCCGGGCCGGATACCGGTCCCCCATGACGCCCACCGGAAAGGACACCAGGATGGCGTTGAGGCTGAGCACCGCGTAGAGGAGCCCGATCTGGGTCCCGCTAAACAGGAGGTTCCCCTTGAGATAGAGGGGCAGCAGGAAATAGATGCAGGAAATGACGGCGGAATAGGCGCCGATGAAAAACGGGAGTACGCCGCTGGGTTGCACTTAGAGGGCGTTGCGGTTGAGCCGGACCTCCATGGCCCGGGCCGGGCATACCGGGCAACAAAGCTCACAGGCGCTGCACTTGCTGGGGTCAAAGGCGACGCTCATCTCCGGCCGCACGATGTAGAGGGCCCCGGAGGGACAGACCGCGGTGCAGGTGCCGCATTGGTAGCAGCGCTCTTCGTTGCGGCGCACATCCCGGGCCACCCTTTGGACCTTGACGCCCGCTTCCTTAAGGTACTTGAGGCCCCGCCGGAAATTCTTGGGGTGGCCCCTTAGTTCCATGACGATGACCCCTTCCTTACGGGGATAGATGGTGGCCTTGAGCAGGTTAAACTCCAGATCGTAATCCTTCACCAGGCGGTAGATGATGGGCTGATCCACCACGTCCTGGGAAAACCTCAATACGAGCATTTCCGCATGCATATCCCGGTCCTCAAACTCCCTTGGTAGGGCGGCCGTCCCCGGCCACCGCCATAAATCCGCCGACTATTGTTAAGACGGGCAAGGAGACCCACTTTAGGGTTGCCTCCCGTAAACACCTTACATAAATCCAGGACCTTCAAACTCCCCCTCCCCTGGTGGGAGGGGGTTGGGGGGAGGGGGAATAGCGCAATGTAATCTAGCCGCGCTTTCACCCCCACCCTGACCCTCCCCCATCAAGGGGGAGGGAAAAAGCCTGTCATTTGCTAGATCCCCGGTAGTCCGACCCAAGGGGATTCTCTAACTTCGTTAAATTGTCTC
>JBAZKX010000404.1:0-3132 GCA_041650575.1 Desulfobaccales bacterium | reverse complement strand
CCCCCTAAATCCCCTTTTTCAAAGGGGGACTTTTATGCCTCGCGTTACGATTCCCCCCTTTGCAAAGGGGGGTAGGGGGGATTTGCTTTTATTTTTTGGCTGACAGCTGATAGCTGACCGCTGACAGCTATCTTCTCAAACTGTCATCCACCGGACGATCAAAGTAATCCAGATGCGCCAAAACGTCGGTCCGCCCCACCAACTCCCGGATACTCCTTAAGCCCAGGCGCCGCAGGATTTCCTTCAACTGCCAGGTCCAGGCGTAGTACATGTTGCTGATCCGGTTGGTGCCCCACTCGATGGTCATCAGGTCCACCAGTTCCGGGTCGGTGGTGGCAATGCCCCGGGCGCAGCCCCGGCCGGATTCGCAGTTGTGGCAGCGCAGGCACTCCAGGGCCACCAGGTCGGCGGTGCCGATCTGGACGCCGTCGGCCCCCAGTGCGATGGCCTTGGCGATGTCAAAGGCGTTGCGGATGCCGCCGGAGGCGATCAGGGTGACGTGGTCCCGGATGCCTTCGGCCCTCAGGAACTGGTGCACCTTGGGGATGGCGTACTCCACGGGCATGGCGATGTTCTTCTTGGCGATGTCCGGCGCCGCGCCGGTGCCGCCGTAGCTGCCGTCCAACTGCACGATATGGGCCCCGGCATAATAGCTGCCCACGGCCACCATATCCACGTCGGTGGGGGTGGAGACCTTCACGGACACCAGGGCCCGGGGATTGATCTCTTTGATCCAGTCGATGTGCTTCTTGTGGTCTTCCACCGAATAGACGCTATGGAAAGGGAACGGCGAAAACAGGGCGCTGCCCGGCACCGATTCCCGCATGCGGGCTACCGCGGGGGTGACTTTATCCCCCAAAAGGTGGCCGCCCAGGCCGGGTTTGGCTCCCTGGGCGTATTTGAATTCCACCATGCGCACCCGCTGAATCGTTTCTTCCTTAACCCCGAAGAGCCCGGTGGCCACCTGGGTGACAATGTTATTATCGTAGGGGTAGAGGGCTTCCGGGTAGCCGCCTTCGCCGGTGCTCACCATGGTGTTGAAGCGCACCGCGGCTCGGATACGGGACAGGATGGTGTTGATGGACACCGACCCGAAGGACATGCCGCCGCCGTACCAGGGCACCGACAGCTTGATCTGGGGGCGGCCGTCGCCCCGGCGGTTGATTTCCAGGTCCAGGGAGATCTCGTCGTGGCTGAGCTGAAAATCGGGCCGGGCCTTGGGAAACAGGAAGCGCAGTTTGTCGAAGCCGCCGCCGGAGGCGCCCAGGCGGTAGTCCACGTCGGTGTAGGGCAGCTCCCCCGTCTCCGCCTGCCACCAGATGGCCAGCAGCAGGTCCGGGGTCCAGCGGCTGTCCCCCAGGGTGCCGTACACCGGATGGGTGCTGACTTTCAGGGCCTGGACCGGACACTTGTTGACGCAGTAGAATTCCTTGTCCTGGCAGGCAAAGCCTAAACACTTATAGCTCTTGGGCCGCCTTATGTAGCTGCCGGACTTGGTGTGCACCCCGTAAGGGCAGACTTCCACGCATTTGCCGCACTTGATGCACTTGGATTCGTTGCGCCAGACCCGGAACTTGCTCAAAGGGTTCCGGAACCGGGACGGGGTGGGAACCGGCTCCCAGGGTTGGCCGGGCTCCCAGGACTCGATGGGAATTACTTTTTGTGGTTGTGCCATGGGTTATATCAATCTCTCAGTCTAAGTCTTAATCTTAATCGGTGGGGCAGGCCTCTGTGCCTGCCTTCAGGGGTGGCAGGCAGGGACGCCTGCCCCACTGCCCGCCCTACCATCATTATTCCCCCACCCGCCGCGCTTCCCCTTCGGGGCGCGCGAACAAGGGCGCAAAGATCTCTTTATCCAGGTCTTCCTTGAACATGGCCCGGCCCACTTCCCCCCTCAGGCGCCGCACTTCCCGCATCCCCATGGCGCCCAGGATTTCCAGCAACTGGTTGTTCCAGGCGCCCACCAGGTTCACCAGGCGCTGGGCCCCCCGCTTGACGTTGAGGCTGCCCAGTTCGATGGGGCAGGGGTTCTTCTGACCCTTCGCGCACTGACGGCACAGACGGCACTCCAAGGCCAGCAGCAAGGGGGTGTCGGCGATAATGCCGTCGGCCCCGCAGATGATGGCCTTGGCCACGTGTTCGGCCAGCGCGATGCCGCCGCCGGCCAGGAGGGTGACCGCATCCCGGAACTGGTTCTCCACCAGTTTCAGGTGACAGCGCCGAATCAGGTCCTTGAGATGGATGTCGCTGGCGTCGCCCACCCCCCGGGCCTGATCGCTGCCCGCCAGGTGGATGACTCCCGCGCCCGCCGCGGTCAGGGCCGCCACCCGGTCCGGGGCCCCAAGGTCCGCCGGGACTTTGATCCAGACAAGGAGCTCGGGATACCGTTTCTTCAGGGCTTCCATCCGTCTGATGACTTCGGGGTGGTCCGTGAGTTCCACGCTCCGCACCCGGGACAGGAGGGGGTCATTCAGGTCCAGATCCCCAGCCGGGAACAAGGGCGTCAGGGAGGCTGCCGCGTCCGTCAATTCAGGGCTGATGCTCTTGCGGTCCAGGATCGCCACGCTGCCCAGGGTCTGGGCCGCGGCCGCCAGAATCTGCCGCAGGCGGTGCGGGTCCGAGCTCACCGCCGGTTCGGCCAGGACCACGGGCAGGGGCAATTCCATCAGGGGCGGCGGCTGGAACAGCAGCTCGCCCTGGTCGTCGAATACCAGGAACATGGGTTTGCGGCCCAAATCGATGGAGGTGCTGATGTATTCCCGGCCGTGGATGCCGTCCCGGGTGGGCCGGACGATCTCCGACATGTCCGTCCAGAAAGAGTCGAAGCCCTCGCCCGCGAAGACGCCGCCGTAACCGGCGCCCGAGACCGGGATCTTGCCCGTTTCGGCCTGCATCCAGGTGGTGCCGATGATCTCCGGCGTCCAGTATTCATCGCCCAACTGGCGGTATTGCGGGTTCAACGCCTTGAAGACCAACTCCTTAGGGCAGCCCTGGACGCAGCGGTAACAATCCCGGCAGACCTGATCGATGGTGTCCACGAACTGCCTCGGGTCGAAGCCCCGTTTCTTATAGGCGTCCACCGGACACATCTCTTTGACGCAGCGCGTGCACCTGAGGCATCCTTCATTCCAA
>JBAZKX010000403.1:0-3141 GCA_041650575.1 Desulfobaccales bacterium | reverse complement strand
AGGCGCATGCGAGTGCTCTTCGGGAGATCGATTAACCTGGAGAGTAATGCCCTTAACTGCATAATTCAATGAAAATCCTTTACTTTTCCTATGTCGACCTGGATACCCCCAGCGCCTGTCAGGCCCATACCCTGGGAGTCATCGGCGGTTTTACGGCCAACGGCTGCCAGGTCGACGCCATCGTGCCCTGGCCCTCTTGCCCGCCGCAGCCGTGCCCCGGGATACGCTTCCATTTCATCAGCCCCTACCATGGTGGCCGGAGTTTTTTTTTGCGGGAGGTGCCCTACAGCGCCTTCCTCCTCTGGTCCTTAGCCCGGCGAGGCCGCTATGACGCCATTTATGCCCGGGATATGGACGTCTTTATCGGGCCACGGTTATGTTCCCAGCTCTTCGGTATCCCTTTATTTCTGGAAGTCAACGACAGCCCCTTATCGGGCTGTTATCCCGCGCTCATCAAAAAAATGGTGAGAATCAGCCTGGAACTTGACTATCGCCAGGCCGCCGGTTTTATTGTCCCCTCGGTGCCCCGGGCCCGGATGATCCATCGTGACTATGGCATCCCGAGTAAGAAGATTCATGTGATCTTAAACGGCACCGAAGAGTTGGACCTGAGAGGAATACCTACCAAAGCCGAGGCCAAGAAGAGGCTGGGGCTGCCGGCCGACTCGTTTTGCCTGGGATACCTCGGCACCATCTGGCCAAGATATGATTTTGGCGCCATGCTGGCGGCCATGGCCAAGTGCCTGGACCGAATTCCCCACCTCTATTTTATTATGGTGGGCAGCGGCTCAGGCCTGGATAGGGTTAAAGAGCAGGCCGCGGCCCTGGGGTTGGCGGACCGGCTGGTGCTAACCGGCTATTTGCCTGAGGCGGTCTACTCCCGGGTATTGCCCGCCATGGACGTGGGGCTCATGTCCCTGACGCCGGCCGCGGTCTTGGAACATGGCCCCATCCATACCAAGATGGCCACCTATGCTAGCTTCAACTTACCGTCGGTCACCGCGGGCTATTCCCTGGAGGGCTACCCGGAAGAGGTGCGGCGCGGGGTGGTGCTGGTCCCGCCGGGGGACCCTGACACCCTGGCTACGGCAATTCTCCGGCTTCACCAGTACCCGGCGGAGGCAGCCCGGCGGGCCCAGGACTTGCGTCAGTTCGTCATGGAGCGCCTGACCTGGAAAGCTGTGGCCGCAGACATCTTGAGCATTATGGAAAAGTCGTGGAAGACGCCCACCGCACCATAGCTCTGAATACGCTTCTGCTCAGCGCCACCGAGCTTCTCACTCGCGTGGTCAGCGTGGTGCTGGTGATTTTCGTGGCCCGTCGTCTGGGTCCGGGGATGATGGGCATCTATGCCTTTGCCCTCACCTTTGTGAATCTTTTTGAGGTCCTGGTTAATTTCGGCCTGGAGCGCTATATCCAGCGGGAGGTTGGACGCCGGCCTGAGCTGGCGGGGCCCCTGTTCAGTCAGGTCTTCGCCCTCAAGCTCCTGATCTACGCCGGGTGTGCGGTCATCATCCTGGCCTTGAGCCTGACCATCGTGGACAGCAATCTGAAACGTTGGGTGATCTGGCTGCTAAGCCTCTCCCTGTTCTTCCGGGCCAATATTGTCTCCAGCACCTCCTTCTTTCGCGCCCATCAGCAGGCCAAATACGAAGCCCTGGTGGTCATCAGCTTTCGCCTGGTCTACGGCGGGGTTGGCATAGCCGCCATTCTTTCCGGCCGGGGGCTGCTCACCCTTGCCGGCCTGGAACTCGTGGCCCAGATGGGGGCCTGCGCCCTGGCCTGGTGCCTGTTTATCAAAAAAATCGGCAATCCCTTCTACCGGGTCACCTGGAACCACCTGCGGCAACTGGCCAGGTCTACCTGGCATTTTCTCCTCATCCGGGTGGCGTTGATCGTCTATGTTTCCCTCAACATGTTCATGCTCTCTTTCATGGCCGGGGACGTCGCCACCGGCTTTTATGCCGCCGCCCTTCGCCTTTGCGGTTCCTTCGAATTTTTGCCCGATGCTTTCACCGGAGCTTTCCTGCCGGCCCTGAGCCGGCAGATCACTTTAGGCTGGGAGTCCTTCGGCGCCATATTTCGTCCCTACTTCAAATATCTTCTGCTGATCGGCTTGGGGCTGGCCGCAGTCCTGGCGGGAATGGCGGAAGGCTTCATCCTGTTCATCTTCGGGCCGGCGTTTAAACCTGCCATATTGACTCTCATAATCTTGTCCGCGGCTCTGGCACTGAGCTTTACCAACCTATCACTGTCCAATTGCCTGATCGTCTTGGATCGGGAACGAAAGATCGTGATGATTTTTGTAGCGGCCGCGATTTTGAACCTTACTCTCAACCTGATTTTGATCCCGATCTACCGGCAAAACGGGGCGGCCGGAGGCAGTCTGATCTCCGAAATCATGGTCCTTTTCCTGATGCTCCGGGCCATTGGCTGGCGGCAGTTGCGGACCTTGGGGCTGGGCCGGGTGACGCTGCGGCCCTTGCTGGCAGGCCTTCTGAGCTTTGGCCTGGGGCGGTTATTGATGGTCTGGCAGGTCAATTTCTTTCTCGGGCTGGCCTTAATGGCCGTGGGCTTCATGTTACTCATGGTCGTCACCGGTGCTCTTTCCCGGGACGAATTGCGGGCGGCCCGAGAGTTAATCAGATGGAAACGCAAAGAACTGGAAGTGGTCTGACTCGGAATGGCGACTGACCGTTCCTTAAGGGGGATAAATTCTTGCTGGGAACCCATCTGATCTGTGACTTCAACAAGGGCCTGAAATTTGCTGATACCGGCCTCCCCCGAGGCCTGGAGGGCGCCAGCCTCCCAGGGTTCAGCCAGCGCCTGGTTTGGCAGGATAAACAGACCCACTTGAGTTGCACCACCTCTGAGCATTATCCAGTGTCTGCTTGGGAAAGCAAAGATCTGCTGATCCACCTGGAAGGGCGTCTTTACCACCTGGAAGAAGCAAAGTTAGCGTCTAAACTTTTCAGCTTAGCCCACCTCATCTTCACTTCTCCCCAAGATCCCGGATCCCACCTGGCCCAGTGGGTGCGGGAGGCTGACGGCGATTTTCTCCTGGTCATGGTTCATAAAGCCGACGGGCGCCTCGCCGTTATGAATGATGTTTTCGGGCGCCTGCCCACCTATTTTCATCTC
>JBAZKX010000402.1:0-3142 GCA_041650575.1 Desulfobaccales bacterium | reverse complement strand
AACTGGAAAAGAATGACCCCGGCGCCGACTTCAACATTGCCCTCATCTGCCTGGAACAGAAACTGCCGGACGATGCCATCCGGCTCCTGCGTCCCCTCTTAAGCCTGCCCCGCTACCAGGAACGGGCCCGCTACTTCATCGCCATGGGCCTGGAAGAAAAAGGCGATCTGCGGGCGGCCGTCCGGGAATATCAACTGGTGGACCGGCAATCCGAGAATTTCGTCCAGGCGCGTCTGCGCATGGCCTATCTCTCCTTCCAAATGGGAGACAAGGTCCGGGCCCGCCAGATCATCGATGAACTCCTGACCCAGGTCCCGAACCGGGAGGAAGTTTATCTCACCAGCGCCTATTTTTACGAAGAAGAGAGTCAGTGGGACCGGGCTATCCAGGCCCTCCAGGCGGGGCTGGGCAAAGTGGACCGGCCCGGGGAAATTCATTTCCGCCTGGCGGTGCTCTATGAAAAGCAGCATAAACGCCAGGAAAGCATCGAACAGATCAAAAAGGTCCTGGAACTGGACCCCAATAACCCCGATGCCCAGAATTTCCTGGGCTATTCCTATGCCGAAGCCGGCACCAATCTGGACGAGGCCGAACGCCTGATCCGGGAGGCGCTGCGGGCCAAGCCCAACAGCGGCCACATCATCGACAGCCTGGGTTGGCTGTTCTATAAGAAGAGGCAGTACGACAAGGCGGTGGTAGAACTGGAAAGGGCTCACCGCCTCATGCCCGGTGACGGCACCGTAGCCGAGCATTTGGCGGATGCCTATTACCAACTTAAGCGTTATCGGGACGCCTTGCGCCTCTACCGCCGGGCCCTGACCCTGGAAAATGCCGACATCACCGGATTGCGAAAGAAAATCAATAATCTGGAGTCATTCTTGCGGGAGACGGGGAATTGAAACTACGAGGCTTTTGCTGGCCGGCGCTTCTGGCGCTCCTGTGGCTGACCGGCTGCCGGGCTCTGCCGCCGGCTCCACCCCCGGCGGCCATCACCTCCCCGGAAGAACTGCTCTCCCGGCTGCGGACCCGGCAACAGCAGGTCACCGCGTTCCAGGCCAAGGGCCGCATCACCTTCCTATCCCCCCAGCAGAATTATTCGGGCACGGCCTTGCTCACGGGACGGCTGCCGGCCAGTCTCAAGGTCGAGATCCTGGATTTCTTGGGACGCACTATCCTGAGCTTCGCCACCGACGGCAGCGAAGTCCAGGTGCTGTCGCCCAGGGAGAACAAGCTGTTCAAGGGGCCGGCCACGCCCCGGAACCTGGCGGCCTTTATTCCTCCCACCGTCGGCCTGCCCCAGACGCTGAGCCTGCTGGTGGGGTCTCTGCCCTTGAGCCCGGGCAACCCGGATCGCTTTGAGTACCAGGCCGCCAGCGGCCGCTACCTGTTGGAGTGGCAAAAGGACGGCGCGCTGGCCGAACGCCTGTGGGTGGAGGCCCAGGGCTTCAACCCGGTTCAGGAAGAGTGGTTCGGCGGCGCCCCCCAGCCCCGCTTTACCGCGGAGTTGAGCAACTTCGGAGCCCTCACGCCGGACCTGCCCGAGAAAATCACCCTGAAGACCAGCACCCCGAAGATGGAACTGCGCCTGGTTTACGGCGAGCTCAAGATTAACCCGCCCCTGACCCCGGCCGACCTCACTCTGGCGGCGCCAGCCGGCGTGGCCGTGGCGCCCCTGGGGAAATAGCCGTGTAGGGTGCGCCCTGCGCACCAGGCTTTTCCTTTATGCCGGTTTTAAGGTCCCAAGGCTTATGAAATTTCTAGTGGATCAGCCCCTGGGCGGCCTGGCCAAGTGGCTGCGCTTCTGCGGCTTCGACGCCGTCCTGGTGCGCCTGGCCCCGGACCAACCCGGGACCTGGCCGCCGCCCCGGCCCCGGACTTACATCCTGACCCGGCAGGAGGCCGGCCGCCGCCTGCCCCGGCCGGACCTCCTGGTGCTCACCTCCCCCGACCCCGAGGGCCAACTGGCGGAAGTGCTCCGGCGCCTGGGCATCTCGGCTCGGGACCTTAAGCCCCTGAGCCGCTGCAGCCACTGCAACGAGGTCCTCATTCCGGTGGAGCGGGACCTGGTCCAGGGCCGGGTGCCCGAATACGTCTTCCATTACCAGCGCCGATTCTTTGAGTGCCCCCGCTGCCATCGCCTCTACTGGCCCGGCAGCCATATCAAGGGGATCACCGGCGCGCTGCGGGATTACTTGGAAAGCCCCGCCGCAGAGGCTTAAGGACGATTTTCTCCTTCGGCCCGGATTGCATCTGGCGCAATTGGTTCTTATATTAAATAAATAGACTGTAGGCCGGAGAACCTCGGTCTGACCCCACCGATGCTTCACCCCTATACGGGGCATCTCCAGCCCATTCCTGCACAGGAGGACCATATGAGCGCGGAAATGAATGAGAAAGCGGCTTCCGGCCTCAAAAAAACCTGGTGCACCACTGCGACTTTCGCGGTCAACCTGGGGCGGCGGCTTAAGATCCTGGGCCGCTACGGCTTGGCGTGCTGGCAGCAGCAAAAGCTCAAATGCGCCCTGGGCAAGTTGGGCGATAAGACCTTTAAGGCCCTGGAGCAGGGCGAAGCCAACCCCTTGACGGCCCCCGAAGTCAATGCCGCGGTGCTAAAAGCCAAGGAGTTGAAAGAGGCGAAAGAGAAAAATTACCTGGCCATCCAGGCTATCCGGGAGAGAATCAAGGGGTCGTGCGTCATCCCCACCCCGGACGAGCCCGGCGGGATTGACGAAAACCCCGAAGTGCCATAAGAAGCTGTCAGCGGTCGGCTTTCAGCTTTCAGCAAAAAATAAAGAATCGTTCCAGGCTGCCAAAAATTTAGGGGCGGGTTCTAAACCCGCCCCTTACATTCGCTTCCGAAAAAACAATTTTTCCTGGGTAAGCTGGGCTCAACAGCCCTGCCCTCTCCCACAATCTTTTATACCGAGTCCATTCAAAATACCACCAATCCATTACTTATCTCATTGATATCCTTTATTCTTTTACCGAAAACCGAAAACTGATAACCGAAAACGGTTTTTACGGCGCGCCGCACTCCGCCGGGCTGCCCCGGAGTTTTTCCAGGGCGTGGGGCAGGGCCGCGGTGACGGCCGCAAGATTCTCCCGGGCCCCTTTGGGACTGCCGGGCAGGTTGATAATCAGG
>JBAZKX010000401.1:0-3146 GCA_041650575.1 Desulfobaccales bacterium | reverse complement strand
AGTACGAAGAGGCCCTGGAACTCATCCAGGAGGACAACCCGCTGCCCGGCGTCTGCGGCTACGTCTGCACCGCCCCTTGCGAGGTGCAGTGCAAACGCGGGGTGATCGACCAGCCCCTGGCCATCAAATCGCTCAAACGCTTTGTGGCGGATTTCGTGCGGCGGCAGGGCTCCGTCATCCATTACCAGGCGCCGCCCCGAGCCGAAAAGGTGGCGGTCATCGGCTCGGGTCCCGCCGGCCTGAGCGCGGCTTATTACCTGGCCCGGGAGGGCTACCCGGTAACGGTCTTCGAGGCCTTGCCTGAGGTTGGAGGCCTGCTGCGTGTCGGCCTCCCCAGCTTTCGTTTGCCCCAAGAGGTCCTCGATTTCGACCTCCGGACCATCGCCGACCTCGGGGTGGAGTTCCGAACCCACAGCCGCCTGGGGCGGGACATCTTTCTGGACGGTTTGCGGGACCAGGGTTACCAGGCCTTTTTCCTGGCTACCGGGACGCATCATATCACCCGCCTGGATATTGAGGGCGAAGATCTGCCCGGGGTGATGTCGGGCATAGATTTCTTACGGCAGGTCAGATTGGGCCGGCCGCCGGCCCTCGGAAAGGGGGTGGCGGTCATCGGCGGGGGCAATGTGGCCATTGACACGGCCCGTACGGTGGTTCGTCTGGGGAGCGCGGTGACGATTCTCTACCGCCGCTCGGAAGCTGAAATGCCGGCCTACGCCGAGGAGGTGGCCCAGGCCAAGGAAGAAGGAGTAATCTTCCGGTTCCTCACCCAACCCATTAAAATTTTAGGGGAAGACTGTGTCACGGGGATGATCTGCCAGGGCATGGAGTTGGGCAAGCCGGACTCCTCCGGCCGGCGACGCCCCTTGCCGGTGCATGGCTCGGAAATCGCCCTGCGGGTGGATGGGGTGATCCGGGCCATCGGCCAGATACCGCCGGTGATAAAATTCGCCATGGGTGACGAACCCTTGCGCGTCACGGAGCGCCGCAATATTTGGGCCCACCCGCTCAATCTGGCCACCAATCTCCCTGGGGTCTTTGCCGGGGGCGACGTCGTCACCGGTCCGGCCACCATCGTGGAGTCGGTGTGGGCCGGCAAGCAGGCCGCCAGATCGATCCATCGTTACCTCCAAGGAATGCCCCTCGAAGAAACCTCCCGCATTCCCGTCCCGCGGCGGCGGGTAGCGCCCTCGGAGCTCGCGGACGAAGAACGGGCGCAGTTCCTGCGGCCGGCCCTGCCCAAAAGCAAAGCCATGGAGCGGATCAAAAATTTTACCCTGGTGGAGCTGGGACTCACCGAAGCGCAATGCCGCCAGGAGGCCCTAAGGTGCCTCAGGTGTGATTTAGGAGACTAAGGCGATGACCAACCTGACGATTGACGGACTCCTGGCAGAAGTTCCGGCGGATTCCACCGTCTTGGAGGCGGCCCGGAAACTGCGTATCAATATCCCCACCCTGTGTTACTACGAGGCCATCGAAGCTTACGGGGGCTGCCGCCTGTGCGTGGTGGAGGTGGAGAAGAACGGCCGCTCCCGCCTCACCGCTTCCTGCACCCTGCCGGTGGAGGAGGGTCTGAACGTCCAGACCCAGTCCCCCCGGGTCATCAAGGCGCGGCAGATGACCATGGAGCTCCTCCTGGGGCGGTGCCCGGGAGTTCCCGCCCTGCAACATATGGCCCGCCAGTTGGGGGTCTCGGAGGTAAGATACTCCCCCGGAACCAGCGAGTGCACCTTGTGCGGCCTGTGCGTCCGGGTCTGCAGCGAGCTGCAGCATGTGGGAGCCATCGGCATGGTGGGCCGGGGCGCCAAGCGTCAGGTGATGACCCCCTTCGGGGAGTTCTCCGAGGTTTGCCGCACCTGCGGGGCCTGCGCCCATGTCTGTCCCACCGGACACATGCAGGAGATCGGCAAAATCAGCGGCAAGACGCCCAAGCCCAAGGCTTCCGAATTCAACCTGGGCCTCACCAGCCGGGGCAACATCTACCGCACCTATCCCCAGGCCGTCCCGGCCACGCCGGTCATTGACCCTGCCAATTGCATCCAGTTCCTGACCGGAGACTGCGGGGTCTGCGCCCAATCCTGCGTGGCCGGTGCCATCGACTACGGCCAGAAAGAAGAGACGTTGTCCGTCGAGGTGGGCTCGGTTATCCTGGCTCCCGGATTTCGCACCTTCGACCCCGAGAGATTGCCAAACCTGTCGTACCATCACCCCAATGTGGTCACCACCCTGGAATTCGAACGTATCCTCAGCCCGGGGGGGCCGTTCCAGGGTCACGTGCAGCGCCTGTCCGACGGCCGGGAGCCGAAAAAAATCGCCTGGATCTTATGCGTGGGCTCCCGGAGCGAACGGGAGGGCTGCCAGAACTATTGCTCGGCGGTGTGCTGCATGACGGCCCTCAAACAGGCGATCATCGCCAAGGAGCACATCGGCCCCGGGTTGGAGATGGCCCTCTTTTATATGGACATGCGCACCACCCGCAAGGATTTCGAGAAATACTACGAGCGCGTCAAGGGCCAGGGAGCCCGGATGATCCGGGCCATGGTGCACTCGGTGAAGCCCGAGGGTAATTCGGGCGATCTCCGCCTGGATTACGTGACCGAAGCTGGGGAGCCTTTAACCGAAAGCTTCGATATGGTAGTCCTGGCGGTGGGCATGGAGATTCCGGCCAGCACCAGAGACCTGGCTCGGAGGGTGGGAATCGACCTCAGTCCGCATGGGTTTGTGGAAGCCAGTTGCTTTGCGCCGGTGGCCACCTCCCGCCCCGGAATTTACGCCTGCGGCGCCTTTACCGGGCCGAAAGATATCCCGGAGTCGGTGCGGGAAGGCAGCGCCGCCGTGGCCGCGGCCACCCGAGCCATCGCGGCGGCCAGGAACACCCTATTGAAAAAGAAGGAATATCCGCCGGAACGGGATGTCTGGACCGAACCGCCCCGCGTGGGGGTCTTTGTCTGCAACTGCGGCATCAATATCGGGGGCGTCGCCGACGTGCCGGCCATTGTGGAGTATGCCCGGTCGATTCCCGACGTGGCCTACGCCCAGGAGAATCTGTTTACCTGCTCGGAAGACGCTCAGAATCTGATGATCGAAAAGATCAAGGAGCACCGCCTGAACCGGGTGGTGGTGGCGGCCTGCAGCCCCTCGACCCA
>JBAZKX010000400.1:0-3159 GCA_041650575.1 Desulfobaccales bacterium | reverse complement strand
CGCACCCCGGCGTTCATTCACACCGGTTACTTCATATCCATGGTCTGGGGAATCCTCTTTCTCATAGCCTTGGGAGCAAGCCTTTTCAGGCCATATCTGGACCTGATGGCCGTTTGGCTTTATCACTTACTCGCCACCGGGACCATGTTCTTGGGGATCATTTTTACCCAGTGGTATGTTCTCCGGGTGAGAAGGGCTCGCCAAACCTCAAAATCATGAGCCTGCACCACCTCACCAGCCCCGGCCTTTACGTCCATGTCCCCTTCTGCCAGACTAAGTGCCCTTACTGCGATTTCTATTCCGTTACCTCGACCGAGCGCCTCACCGCCTATCTCACGGCCCTGGACGCCGAAGCGCGGCTCTACCGGGAGCAGTTTCCCGCCTTCGACTCCCTCTTTCTCGGGGGCGGCACCCCTTCCCTGCTGGACGGAGTTCAGTTCAGCACTCTGCTGAAAAGCCTGCGGCGATATTTCACGTTTGCCCCGGACACCGAATTAACCCTCGAAGCCAACCCCGACGATATCAGCGCCGACAAGTTGCAGCTCTACCGTGACCTGGGGGTCAACCGCCTCAGCCTGGGGGCCCAGTCCTTCGACGAGGCGGAATTGCGCTTCCTAAAGCGCCGGCATACCGCCCGCCAGACCATCCGGGCCATCGAATTAATCCGGGCCGCAGGATTCGTCAACCTGGGCCTCGACCTGATCTACGGCCTGCCGGGACAAACCCTGGACGCCTGGCTCCGCACCCTGGAAACGGCCCTGAGCTTCGCTCCCGAGCATCTTTCCTGTTACCAGCTAACCCTGGCCGAGGACACCCCCATGGGCCGCCAGGCCGCCGCCGGAGAATTGCAGCCCCTGGAGGAAGAAGCCCAGCGGGACTTCTTCCTGCGCACCGATCGATTCCTGACCGAACGCGGCTATCTCCACTACGAGGTCGCCAATTTCGCCCGGCAGGAGGAACCACAGGCCGGAGGCCTGTGCCACTATCACTGCCGCCACAACCTGAAGTACTGGACCCACGCGCCCTATCTGGGGCTGGGCCCCGGGGCCCATTCCTTTCAGGCAAGCCGCCGCTGGTGGAACCACCGCTCTCTCCACGATTACTGCGTCGTCCTGGAGGCCGGCAAACCTCCGGTGGCCGGGGCCGAGACCCTCACCCCCGCCCAACTCCGCCTGGAGATCCTCTATCTGGGATTCCGCAACCGAGAGGGCGTCGCGCTCGCCACCATCCAGGAGCAGTCCGGTTGGGAGGCCATCCTGACCGAGCTTGCCCGGGCCGGCCTGGTCGAGATCCGTCACGACCGGGTGGTGGCGACCCCCCAGGGCCTGGTGGTGGCGGATCGCCTGCCCCTCCGGTTTGCGGACTAGACCGGGCCGGCCCTAAAGCTTCTTCCTTAAAGGCCTGCCTGGCTTTCCCTCTGGAGTTTGTCTCGCCAAAAAATCATTAATAATAAAACCCAAAAGTTAATATCCGACTAACATTTTTGTGAACAATTTTAGTAGAACCATTGCATTTGCCCATCGGGTGCATTATCTTTCTTCAACCTGAAAGGTTACCCGGTCTTCTCTACCTGAACTTCCCCCAACGGGTCCGCCTTTCAATGGCTCAGAAATCGTCAACCTTTTCAGGGCTTGGGTCCTGAATCCTTTCTTAAAACCTCAAGGCGTGAGGCGGCATGAGCCCTGCCAAAAGCAAAGCCCTGGTCTATGCCCTGATAGCCGTGGCCGTCGCGGTAGTTCTGGGTCTTTTCGTGGCTTTTGGCCCGCCCGGCCTCTATGCCAGGTCCGAGAGCCCGGAGTTTTGCGGCAGTTGCCACGTGTTGCAGCCGGAATATGAGGCCTGGTTTCACTCCGGAGCGCACCAGAATATCAAGTGCATTGATTGCCACCTGCCTAACAACAATCTGCCCAACCACCTGTTCTGGAAGTCCGTGGAAGGCGTCAAGGATTCCCTGGCCTTCCACACGGGCTTCGTTTCCGAAACCATTCACATCTCCGAGCGCGGCGCCGCGGTGGTGGAGAGCAATTGCCGCCGCTGCCATGCCGAACTCCTGGCCCGGATCAACGAAAACCGTCGGTGCTGGGACTGCCATCGCCGCATGTCCCACAAGCGCACCGGAACCATAGAGACGCGTAACCCTTAAGCGCGAGGATGGAGAAGGATATGAAACGGAAGGCTCTTAGCTTGGTGATCTGGGCCATGGTTCTGGCGGGCATGCTGGTCCTGGCGGGTGCGTGCTCGCCGCCGAAAGAGGAACCGGTGAAAACAGTGACCATTCCCGACGGCGAGTATGACCCCGCGGTGTGGGGGAAGGCTTATCCCCTGGAATACGACTCCTGGCTCAAGAGCAAGGAACCCAACCCGCCGGGTCTGAGCAAGTACCGCAAGGGCTGGACCGGCGGCGACAAGTTCGACAAGCTAAGCGAATATCCGTACCTGGCCCTCTTGTTCAACGGCTGGGGCTTCGGCGTCGAATACAACGAAATTCGGGGGCATTATTACATGCTCATCGACCAGTTGGAGATCGATCCATCCCGGCTCAAGGCCGGAGGCGTCTGCCTCACCTGCAAGACCCCCTTTGCTCCCAAGCTGATGCAGGAGATGGGGGCCAACTACTTCAAAGATCCTTACATGGAGGTGCACGCCAAGATCCCGGCCCAGTTCCAGCGCATGGGAGTGATGTGCATTGACTGCCACGACAATAAGACCATGGACCTGAAGCTCTCTCGCTGGACCTTGAATCAGGCCCTCAAGGAGATGAAATTTGACCCGGCCACCGCCACCCGCCAGGAGAAACGGAGCCTGGTGTGCGGCCAGTGCCACGTCACCTATATCATTTCCAAAGACAAGGATATGAAGTCCACCAACGTCTTCTTCCCCTGGCAGGGCAGCAAGATGGGGGACATCTCCATCGAGAACATCATCAAGGTCTTGAAGAGCGACCCCGCCTACCTGGAGTGGAAGCAGAACGTCACCGGCTTCAAACTGGGCTTTAGCCGGCACCCGGAATATGAGGTTTACAGCCGGAACAGCATCCATTGGAACGCCAACGTGGCATGCGCCGACTGCCATATGCAGTACACCCGGGTAGGGGTCAACAAGATTTCCAACCATAATGTGGGCAGCCCTTTAACCCAGGGTATGGTGGCCTGCGCGCAG
>JBAZKX010000399.1:0-3159 GCA_041650575.1 Desulfobaccales bacterium | reverse complement strand
CAAAGTCAAAAAATTGCTCAATCCATGAGCGTATCCATGAAAAAACTCACCACCATCATCATGGCCGGGGGCAAGGGGGAGCGCCTCTTCCCCCTGACCCGGGACAAGGCCAAGCCCGTGATCACCTTCGGGGGCATCTACCGGATTATCGACTTTACCCTGTCCAACTGTCTCAATTCGGGGATTCGCCGCATCTACGTGCTGACCCAGTACGGCAGTTTCTCCATGGACCAGCACCTGCGCCAGGCCTGGGACGTCATGCACCCGGACCTGGGGGAGTTCATCTACTCCATGCCGCCCCAGCAGATCATGGTCAGCCGCTGGTACCGGGGCACCGCCGATTCCATCTACCAGAACCTCACCCTGCTGCAGCAGGAGCGCCCCCAACAGGTGCTCATCCTATCCGGCGATCACGTCTATAAGATGGACTACCGGGAGATGATGGAGTTCCACCTCAGCCGGGACGCGGACCTGACCGTGGCCGCGGTCATGGTGCCCCGCATCGAAGGCAGCTCCTTCGGCATCCTCAAGGTAAACGGGGCCGGCGAGGTGGAGAATTTCCTGGAAAAGCCCGCCGATCCCCCGGGCCTGCCCGACCATCCCGATTTCTCCCTGGTCTCCATGGGGGTCTATATCTTCAAGGCCGAAGTCCTGGTGGCCGAGGTTATCAAGGACGCCAAGAAGAAGGCCAGCAAACACGATTTCGGCGGCGACATCATCCCCCAGATGGTAGGGCGCAAGCGGGTTTTTGCCTTCAACTTCCAGGACCCGGCCACCGGGACCCCCCGATACTGGCGGGATATCGGCATGTTGGACGCCTACTTCAAGGCCCACCAGGACCTCATGGGCGTCCGGCCCGTGTTCGAGCTCTTCGATCCCGACTGGCCGGTGCGGAGCCGCCCCCAGCTTTATCCCCCCAGCAAATATATCTGCACCGGGGCGCATGTGACCGTGGAAGACTCCCTCATCGCCTCGGGCTGTGTCATCGAAGGCACGGTGGAGGGCTCGGTCCTGTCCCCAGGGGTCAGGGTGGGGACCGGCGCCACCGTGTGCGATGCCATCCTCTGGGACGGGGTGGAAGTAGGCGCCGGGGCCCACATCCGCCGGGCCATCATCGAAGAAGGCGTGCGGGTGCCCCCGGGCTTCACCATCGGCCTGGACCGCGACCGGGACGCCAAGCTCTTCCACGTCACCGAAAACGGCGTGGTGGTAGTGCCCAACAACGCCATTATGGAGGCTTAGGCGCATGAGTTCCATGGCCGCCGCCGCTAAAGGGTCTTTGACCCCCACCCGCCTCTACCTGGTGCGCCACGGCCAGGTGGCCGACGGCCATACCCACCTCTATCACGGCAACAACGACATCGGGCTGTCCCCGCAGGGGGTGCGGCAGTTGGAGGCCCTGGCGGCCCAGCTTCAGCCCCTACCGCTGCAGGGGATCTACGCCTCCGATTTGACTCGGGCCTTAACCGGGGCCCAAATCATCGGCCGCGGCCGCGACGTAGCCCCTCAACCCTTGCCGGAATTGCGCGAGGTCCACTTCGGGGCCTGGGAAGGCCTGAGCTTCGCCGAGATCGCCGACCGCTACCCCGCCGAACTTGAAGCCCGCCTCCGGGACCTCCCCAACTTCCGCATTCCCGGCGGTGAAAGCCTCCTGGACGTCCGGGCCCGGGCCCTGCCCCGGCTTAATGAGCTCATCTGCCGGCATCACCAGGAGGCCTTCCTCATTGTGGCCCACGCCGGGGTCAACCGGGTCATCCTCAGCGAGGCCCTCGGGCTCTCCCTGGACTACCTCTTCCGCCTGGATCAGAGCTACGGGGGCCTCAACATCATCGACTACTTCCCCGATATGGCCGTGGTGCGCCTGATCAACGGCGGCGTTAACGGCGTCCCCGCCACCTGAGCCCTTTCCGCTCTTCCTTTAACTTCCAGGTCTTCCACGAGCGGCGCGCCCTCTCCTGCCTCTCAGGATATTCACTCGGACAGGCATTTCGAAGCTGGGCCGCTTGCGCGCCCTACGAGCCTAAAGTCACTTCCATGCCCAGAACCGCTGGAGGGCGCGCCTTGTGAACATGCGTCATTTCTAGGTACTTTCACCTATATGAGAATAGGCATTTTACCGTATAGACGCGGCAGCCGCGTTATCCTATGTTTATTTCAAATCAAAATGAA
Source organism: Desulfobaccales bacterium (assembly GCA_041650575.1). Classification (GTDB taxonomy): domain Bacteria; phylum Desulfobacterota; class Desulfobaccia; order Desulfobaccales; family 0-14-0-80-60-11; genus 0-14-0-80-60-11. Next base: position 990 of record JBAZKX010000399.1, on the reverse strand, counting down.
CTTTGTTTCATATTGAATTACTAGGCTTTCATTAGGTCTGACTAAAGATTGATAATAATTTAGATAAATTGAATTAACGAGCCTGGCTTACCTCATGAATTCGGACATTCCCATAAATTGCTGAAATTATGATTGATAAAACTCTGAAATCAAAGTTGGCGCACCCCACCAGGAAGATAAGGGCGTTTTGTCATGATAATTTAAATGATTTTAATAATTAAGCTTTTTTGAATAGATATTTAGTTCAAAATAATCATATCGATATTAACACAGAAATTTATCAATTATATAAGAAAAAATATTTAAACTCTCTTGACAAAACTTTGAGAAATAATTAATAAATATACACCAAAAATTTAGCTAGGAGAGGAGGGCTCAGCACAATCCAAACCTCGGTCCGGAAAGCGGCCGACCCAGTGAAGCAGTAATTACATGCAAGGGGGTAGTTGTATGCGGAACAAACGCTTGTTGCAGTTTCTGGTGTTGGCGTGCCTGGTCCTGGGCGCAGTCCCGGTCCTGGCCGGCACCGTGTCTCTGAATGCAACCCATGACTTCTCGGTAGGCATTACCGGGAACCTGAACTTTGACGTGGTGACCTTGACAGCCGCGGCGTCCGGTTATGCGTCTTATCCTGAACAAAATCCTGACCCCGTTGAAAACACCTCATCTGGTGCGGAGCGGTTGACGCCAATCTGGCCAGCTCAATCAGCCTCCAACAGACCTATGCGAACACCGCCTATGCCGGCGGCAACGGTCTTCTGACGCTGACCCAGACAATGGTGGGCAACGCCCCCGTTGGAGACCCGATTAATGGGTTTCCCACCGGGATTCTGGGGCAGCAGACGGCCAATAGCTTCCGGATAGAGTTCGACAATGTCGCCCCCGGGACTTATACGGTGACCCTCAGCGATGTCTTTAACCTGGCGTACGGCTTGACGGGCAACACGCCTCCGGACCCCTATTTCTATAATCTGGTTGGCTATTCCGACG
>JBAZKX010000398.1:0-3160 GCA_041650575.1 Desulfobaccales bacterium | reverse complement strand
AAATGCCATTTCTAATGGCGTGCACGCCTTCACCTGGACTTCCCCCCCCTTTCGTAACCTGTATGACCGTCGTATTCCGGAGTGGCGCCACGACAACTTCTATCTTCGTTATGCTGTAGGCATCCCGCTTCACGAAATCCAGCAAGCCCATGCCGAGGCCAAGAGGAGGCTATTGGCAGAGGTGGAAAAGCAGACAGGTGTTCGCTTGCCTGAGGACGTGATGACGGTGGGTTTTGCCCGGCGCGCCACGGTATATAAACGCCTCGATTTGCTGTTTTCGGACCCTGAGCGCCTCAAATCGATATCTCGAAATGTTGGCCCGCTGCAAATTATATGTGGAGGCAAGGCTCATCCCCGGGATGAAGGCGGAAAAGAAATAATTCGGCATATCTTCAGGGCCGCACAATTACTGGGCGACACGGTGCGCGTGATTTATCTGGAGAATTATGACATGTCTTTGGCCCAGGTCCTTTGCGCCGGGGTTGATCTGTGGCTCAATACCCCCCATAAACCCCTGGAAGCCTCGGGTACCAGCGGAATGAAAGCTGCGCTTAATGGGGTTCCAAGCCTGAGTGTGCTGGATGGCTGGTGGATTGAAGGTCATGTGGAAGGCATCACCGGCTGGTCCGTAGAGGAAGGGGACTCTTCCAGCGAAATTGCTTCCCTTTACGATAAATTGGAACGGGTGATTCTCCCACTATTTTATGGGCGGCCTCTGGGTTTCGCCGAGGTTATGCGTTCTGCCATCTCGCTGAATGGCTCATTTTTCAATACCCAACGGATGGTGTCCCAGTATCTCAATCATGCCTATTTTCCTTTAGGAGCCGCAGCGAATGACTAAAAATGGTCTTCTTAGGGCGGCCCCAGTGGCGATCCCCAGCCGTAAACATCCAGGGGCCCCCACTTGCTCTTGACATTTAACCCGTCAGGAGAGTTCGGGCTCGACGCGCCGCCTTTTGCCCCTGGACGATGGCCGCCTCGATGCAAGGCAGGCCTTCCAGATCGGAGTTAGCCAGGATGATACGCCCTTGCGCTTGGGCAATATTGCCCTTCAGGGTGGTGAGAAATCCGGGATAGGGCACAATTTGAGAATGCCCGAACCGATAGAGGTGGATTTCTTCTACCTCCCGGGCCGTTCCCGGAAAGTGGCTCTCCACCGCGGTCAAGAGTTCTTTAGCCTTATCTCCGGGTTGGACTCGCAGCAATGCCTCCCGGTTTTGGGCATAAGGTTGGGGCGCAAAGACCGTCATCACCCGGGCCTCTCCGGACCGGGGAGTTCGAGGAGACATGATGAAGTCTGAGAGATTCTCTTCACCCACCACCCAGTTCTCATAGCCCGGGCTCTCCAAGGAGATGCGGCCGCACAAGGCTGCCACCACATAGCTGCTATAACGGAACCCTTTAAAGATCTCCAGGTTCCACCCTGCATGCGGCGGGAGGATATGCTGGGCGGCAAATTTCCCCAGCGCCAGGATCACGCCCCCGGCCTGTAGACGATAGCCGCGGCTGCCCAGGCTATCCCACACCAGCAGATCAACGCCATGCCGAGTGGGTTCAAGACGCACCAGGGTTTGTCCGCAACGGACCGGGGGTGATAGTGACTGCGCCAGGGCCCGAGCTATCATGGCGTTACCTCCAGGGAAGGCGGCAGTCCTGGATTTTTCGGAGAACTCTGACATCAGAAAAAAGAGGCCGGCCCAAGCGGAGATGGCTTCGGGGCCGGCTCCCAGACAAGAGCGGCAATATGGGGTCAAGATGTTGGTAACCTGCGGCGGCAATCCCTGCTCTTTTTCCAGGAAATGCGCCAGGGTGATCTGGTCTAACTCCGGATTTGGCAAGTTATCAGAACCCAGCGGGTCCCAAACTTCCTCCCAGACTGCCAGCCTTTCGACCAGATTTACCAGGCCATTTATGGCACGGCGCGGCAACGGCAGGATCTGGAGGCCAGGTTTGGAAAAACAATCAGGATACCAGCGGCCTCCATAGAATAGGGCGCTCACCGGCTTGGATACCAGGGAGTCAGCCAGAGGTAGTCCTAGCTTACTATACCAGGCCTCCCAGGAAGGGTCGCCCAGGTAATAGAAATAGGCAGAGCCGGCTGGATAGGCAAGTCCTTGGTAAGAACCCTGCCGGCAAACACCTCCCGGGACCTCACCTGCCTCCAGCACCAACACCCGGCGTTCCCTTAACTGATAGGCGGAGGTAAGGCCGGAGAGGCCCGCTCCCACCACTACCACTTCCCATTGTTCTTCGACTTCGGGTGGAAATGGAAGTTTGCCGCCAGGCCGGCGGTAGAAATGGCGATGACAGGGCTGGAAGTTGTCTCCGTCCCAGGGTCTGATCAGAGGCTGGTGTGGAACTATGCTGGTCAATGGTCGCTTTCAGGATTCAGGCGGTTTCGCCGTATTCAATAAGTCTTTGAAGCTAATCCGGATTATTCCCTGTGTCAAGTCTGGGACCTACAAAGTTTGCCGCCAATATGTTGGTGAGATTGACCCTGCTCGCATTAGGAGCGCAACTGTTTCCGTGATATCATGTAAACATTAAAAAGCAACCGAATAGGTGGTAAGAGATTTCCCAGGCTAGTCAAGGTTGCAGACCAGGGGCCGCTGCTGGTCTTGGATGTCCTGGCTCGGGATGCATAATGATTGGTTGGATAATACCACCGCCTAAACCATCGACTAAGACTCCGCCGGAATTCTTGCAAGAGCGTCTTGAAAAGGTGCGGGAGCTTGAAGCGAAAGGGTTCTTGCGCTCTCCCCGGCTAAAGGCAGCCATGCGGAAGGTGCCCCGGGAAGCCTTCATCCCCTACAACTACCGGGATTATGCCTATCAGGAGGTTCCTTTGCCCCTGCCGGGGGCGGCCACCATCTCTTGCCCGCATAGTTACCCTCTATTTTATGAAGCCTTACAACTCGATCTGGGGCATCGCTTTTTAGAGGTGGGCAGCGGCTCCGGGTACGGGGCAGCCTTGGCCTGGGAGGTAGTTGGCCCTGGCGGGCTGGTGGTCACCCTGGAGATCGACCCTAAGACCTTTGCCTTTGCCAGAGATAACTTGCAGCGTTTGGGTTACCGGCAGGTGGTGATCATCAACGGAGATGGCTCCAAAGGGTACCCGCCTCTGGCCCCTTTTGATCGGATCTGTTTTACCGCTGCGGCC
>JBAZKX010000397.1:0-3161 GCA_041650575.1 Desulfobaccales bacterium | reverse complement strand
CGACAACCTGCGCCGGCGATTTCCCTCCCTGGCCCGGCAGCGTTTTTATGTGGTCCCCGGCGGCCTCGATTTGCAGGCGCCTCCCTGGGCCGCGCCTAAGCCGCCCGCGACAAATTTGCCCCTGCGGATTTTGCACATCGGCCGCTTGGTACCGGTCAAGACCCAGCAGGTGCTCATCCTGGCCCTGGCTCGCCTCCGGAATCAGGGTGGGGATTTTCAGTGCCGGATAGTCGGCGACGGCCCCCGGCGGGATGAATTACAGAAACTGATACTTTCTTTGCATCTCCAAGATCGCGTCCAGCTTCTGGGAGCACGCTACGAGGGCGAGGTGGCCCGGCTCTATGACTGGTCCCAGGTGCTCGTCCTGTCTTCCCGGAGCGAGGGGACTCCCATGGTGATCATCGAAGCCATGGCCAAGGCCCGGCCGGTTATCGCCCCCCGCCTCACCGCCATTCCCGAGATGGTGGCGGAAGGGGGCACCGGCTACCTGTTCACCTCGGGGGATGCCGCGGACCTGGCGGATCAGCTCTCCCGGTTGCTGGCCCGCCCCGCCGACCTGGTCCGCTTGGGCCTCGAGGCGCGCCGGCAGGCGGAGAATCACTTTGACCTCCGGCGCAATGCCCGAAACCTGATGAACGTCTTGGCCCGCGAACTCCCCTGGGTGCCGGGCGACTGTGGAGTATGCGCCGCATGAGTGCGCCTTCCTATCACCTCATCACCCCGGCCCACAATGAAGCGGCTTTTCTCCCCCGGGTGATAGCCGCCATTGCGGCCCAAACCTTAAAGCCGGCGAAATGGGTGATCGTGGATGACCGATCCCGCGACGATACCTGGAAAGTGCTTCAAGCCGCAGGCCGCCAATATCCCTTTATCGAACCCCTCCAAGTGCGGGGAGCTCCCGGTCCAGCCCTGGGCAGCAACGTGGTGCGCCTGTTCAACGCCGGTTGCGCTCGGCTCGAAGCAGAACCCCTGTTTGTCGTCAAGATGGACGCCGACGTGCTCCTGCCCCCGGGGTATTTTGCCACTCTGCTGGCCCGTTTTCAGGCTGAACCCCGCCTGGGGATCGCCTCGGGCAAGACTTACAATTTACAGCAGGGGAAGTGGGTGCTGGAACGCATCTCCGACTCCCATGTCACCGGGGCTTGCAAAACCTACCGCTATACCTGTCTGTGCGACATGGGCGGGCTGATTCCCATATTGGGTTGGGACATCCTGGATGTGACCCAGGCTCGCCGGCACGGCTGGCAGACCCGCAGCTTTCGGGATCTGCCCATCTATCATCTGCGCCTGACCGGGTCCGCCACGGGTATGGCCCGGGCCAACCTGCGCTATGGCCGGTGCTATTATGTGATCCGCGCCCATCCCCTCTTTGTGCTGGCTAAGACCCTGTACCGGGCCGTGGAGCGGCCTTTTCTGATGAGCCTGTTGATACCGTTGGGTTACCTGCTGGCGGCGTTGCGCCGGGAAGCGCGGCTGGCTGACCTCCCTCTGGCGCAGTTTTTGCGGCGGGAGCAACTGGACCGCTTGCGGGGCCGCCACCTGAGCCAGGAGGAGTGGTGGCCGCGTTCGCTGAGCCGCCGCCCAGTCGATTAGGTGGAGAACAGGTTTATGGAAAGCCTCGAACTCCTGGGAATCAAGATCACCCCCGGCACCACGGAGGAGATCTGCCGGGAAATCACCCGCCTCATCGACCGGCCGCAAAAGAGTTTCATCATTGACGCCAACGTTTACGGGATCAACCTGGCCTGGCAGCTGCCGTGGCTGGCCGAGTTCTACCAGCGGGCCGATCTGGTCTATGTGGATGGCGCCGGGGTGGTGCTGGGGGCCAGGCTCCTGGGGTATCACCTCCCGCCGCGCCAGACCATGGCCGACTTGGGGTGGCCGGCCGTGGCCCATATGGCCAGGAAGGGTCATAGCCTTTACTTGTTGGGCAATCCTCCGGGGGTGGCGGAGCAGGCCGCCGAAAAATTGACCGCCGCGGCCCCGGGTTTGCAAATCCTGGGCACCCACCACGGGTTTTTCCAAAAAGAGGGCCCGGAAAACGACGCGGTCATTGCCGAGATCAACCCCCTCAGCCCCGACGTCCTGATGGTGGGTTTGGGCATGCCGCTGGAGCAGCGCTGGGTTTTGGATAATTATGCCCGGGTGGGCGCTCGGGTCTTCTGGACTGTGGGCGCCGCCTTCCAGTATTGGGCCGGAGCGATCCCCCGCTGCCCCGGGTGGATGGGGGCACACGGCTTGGAATGGCTCTTCCGCTTGCTGTTGGAACCCCGGCGCATGGCGAAGCGCTACCTGTGGGGCAACATCATCTTCCTCCTTAAGGTCCTGCAGGAACGCCGGCGGCTGGCCAGGACTGCGAGGGCTGGGTCGGGGTGAGGAGAATGGCCGGCCTTTCCATAAGAAGAATAGCCGGTATTCCTGGTTCCCTGAGAATGAATTTCAAGATGTCCGGCAATCACTCGAAAAGATTCCTGATTATTTGCGTGCTTCTTCTGGCTCTGTTAGTTTGGGCGCCATCAATCCTGCCTGGCCGGGAGGAGGCCCCGGCCCCGGCGCCTGTCATCCCCGCTCAGGTCTTTCTGGAAACTCTGCTCAAAAAAACGCATCCCCGACTCCTGGTGACCCCGGACGACTTTGTCCGGGTGAAAAAGCTCGTCCGTGAAAATGATCTGGCCCGGCGATGGTATGACCATTTGCGCCAGGAGGCCTACCAAATCATGGGTGCCCGGCCCTGTGGCTATCACTCCAAAGGAAGCGAAGGACTTCTGGAAGTAAGCCGCAACGTGTTACGGCGTGTTTACCTCCTGGCTTTGTTCCACCGGCTGGAGGGAGGCGGCCGCTTCGCCCAGCGACTCTGGGAGGAATTGGACGCCGCGGCCCGGTTTCCGGACTGGCATCCCGGTCATTTTCTGGACACCGCCGAGATGACCCATGCCTTTGCCATCGCCTACGATTGGCTCTACGACACCTGGTCCCCGGAACAGCGGGCCATCCTGGCCCAGGCCATCAGGGATAAAGGGCTTAAGCCCGGCCTGCAAGCCTACCGGGGCGATGAGAAATTCGTCTGGTGGGTGAAGTCTCCTTATAACTGGAACCAGGTCTGTAACGGCGGCCTCGGCCTGGGAGCCCTGGCGGTCTGGGAGGAGGACCCGGAACTGGCT
>JBAZKX010000396.1:0-3167 GCA_041650575.1 Desulfobaccales bacterium | reverse complement strand
ACTGTTACGAAGTGTCGCACCACCTGAAAGTCCCGTGTACCACTCCGGATCATCCCTGTCCTTTAAAAGAGGTAGTGGCTACGGGCAAGGCCGCCTCAGCTACGCATGTGCACTTCGATAAGAATCGCCGGGAGCACTATTACCACGTGGTCTGCCACCCGCTGTATGATGAGGCGGGGCAGATTCACCGGGTAGTTGACCTGTCGCGGGATATTACCCAGGAGATTCTGGCCCGCACCCATATCCTCCACGATGACAAGATGACATCTTTGGGGAAGTTGTCCGCCAGCGTGGTGCACGAAATCAATAATCCGCTTACCGGCATACTCAACTTCGTCAGATTGATGGAAAGTATGCTGGACCAGGGGGCCCTCAGCGCGGAGGAATTGGGTGATATCCGCCGCTATCTCTCTATGGTCCATAGTGAGACGGCCCGGGTCAGCCGAACGATTGCCAACCTCCTGGCCTTTGCGCGCAAAACCAAACCGGAATTCAAACCTTTGGACCTCAACGGCATCGCCGCGGAGACGTTGTCTCTGACCGGGTACCAAATGCGGCTCCAGGGAATCACCGTGGAGCGCCAACTGGCTCCGGACCTACTTCCGGTCCTGGCGGATAAGGGACAGATGAAGCAGACGTTCTTGAATCTCTTCCTGAACGCACAGGACGCCATGCCCCAGGGGGGCGTGCTCACTCTGGAAACGAAGAATATCCGGCGCCATAAGGTGATGGTGCGGGTATCCGACACCGGTAAAGGTATCCCCAAGGAAAGTTTCTCCCAGATCTTTGAACCGTTCTTTACGACCAAAAAAACCAGTTCCGGCGCGGGGCTGGGGCTCTCCGTGGTTTACGGCATCGTCCGGGACCACCAGGGAACCATCAAAGTGGATAGCGTCATGGGGCATGGGACTTCGTTTACCATTCGTCTGCCTGCCTTTAAGCCTGGAGAAGAAGATGCTGCCGCATAAAAAGATCAGCATCCTGGTGGTGGATGATGAGGTAAGCATCCGCGAATCTTTGCACGGTTGGCTAAAACGGGGCGGCTACCAGGTGGAAACTGCTGCTGACGGTCTCGCGGCGCTGGATAAAATCCGGGAGAAGCATTACGACATCGTGCTCATCGATGTTAAAATGCCCGAGATGGACGGCCTGACCCTGCTCAAGAAACTCAAGGAGAGCGAGGCCGACACGGCCATGCTCATGATGACGGCCCACGGCGATATCCATGACGCCATAGAAGCCATAAAGTTGGGCGCCTACGACTATCTGCTCAAGCCCTTCGAATTGGAGGAACTTAATTTCACCCTCGAAAAAATGGTCGAGATGCAAAACCTGGCCATGGAGAACCTGATCCTGAAAGAGCGGCTGGCGACCATTACCCGCTTTGAAAACCTGGTGGGTCAGTCTCCGTTGATGCTAAAACTCTTCGAAACCATCGTCAATGTCGCCCAAACTGACGCCACCGTCTTGATCACCGGGGAAACCGGCACGGGCAAAGAACTGGTGGCCAGGGCTATCCATGCTCAGAGCGCCCGGTGTTATGCCCCTTTTATTGCTCTCAACTGCGGGGCTTTTACCGAACATCTCCTGGAAAGCGAGCTCTTCGGACACGAAAAGGGCGCGTTCACCGACGCCAAATATACCAAGAAAGGCCGCCTGGAAATGGCGCATGGCGGGACCCTCTTCCTGGATGAGGTGGGCGACATCTCCATGAAGATGCAGATCGACCTGCTCAGAGTCCTGGAGACCCGGGAATTCACCCGGGTGGGCGGCACCGTCCCCTTGCGCAGCGATTTCCGGGTCATCGCGGCCACCAACCAGGACCTCCATGAAGCCATTCAGCGCAAAACTTTTCGCCAGGACCTGTTCTACCGCCTGAACGTCATCCATCTCCGGGTGCCCCCCTTGCGGGAGCGGCCGGAAGATATTCCCCTGCTGGCGCAACATTTCCTGAGACGCTACGCCACCGAGACCAAAAAGAAGATCGACTCTATCCTGCCGAAGGCCATGGAGGCGATGCAGCGCTATTCCTGGCCGGGAAACGTCCGGGAGCTGGAAAACGCCATTGAACGGGCGGTCGTGGTGGGGAAAGGCCGGCAGATCAAGCCCGGTGACCTGCCCTTCGCTACTTCCGGCGGGGCGATGGAATTGGGGGAATTGTCCCTCGAGGAACTGGAGCGCCAACATATCGCCCGGCTCCTGGCCACCAAAGGCGGCAACCTCTCCAACGTGGCCAGGGTGCTCCGCATCAATCGCTCCACCCTCTACGAAAAAATCAAGAAATACGGCCTCACCTCTTGAAAACGGATTGCATCGAGGCCTCCGGCCTTAAAAATTCATGCCTGCCCTCCCGTTTCTAGGCTTGGTGGCCTTGGGTCCGGTTGATCCGGAAATCCTGCGGCAGTTGCGCGCCGCGCTCGCCAAGATTCTGGCGCTGCCGGCGCGGGTCCTACGCCCCAAACCTTTGCCTCTGCAAGCCTACCACGCGGTGCGGCAACAGTACCACTCCACCCGGCTCCTGGAATATTTGCTGACCGAGGATGATTCCCGCGCCTGCCGGATCTTAGGGGTTACCGCGGCGGACCTCTTTATCCCGATTTTTACCTTTGTGTTCGGCGAAGCCCAACTGGAAGGCAAGGCGGCGATTATCTCCCTGTGCCGGCTCCGGGCCGAGGTCGAGGGTTGCGCGCCGTCAAAGTCTCTTTTTTTAAGAAGGCTCCTCAAGTTAAGCCTGCACGAATTGGGTCATACCTTTGGCCTGGGGCACTGTAAGCAAGACGGCTGCCTGTCGGGATTTTCCGCCAACCTGGAGACTTTGGACCGGAAGAGCCTGGCATTTTGCCGATATTGCCAGGCCCTTTTGACCGATCATTTCCGGGACCATGGACTGAATCAACCTAAGCGGTATGGAGAAACTCCCGCACCAGACGCTCCCATCCCAGTTGCGGATAGGCGCCGAAGACATCGTCGATGATCATTCCCCCGGAAGGCATCGTTACCCCTGCCATGGATTCCAGCATTCCCAGCAGCCGGTGGGATTCATGCTCCATCCAGGCGACATTGCACTGGCCGAAAAGCATCTTTTCCAGGTCCGACTTAAGATTGGTGGGGGTGACCACGAACAGCCAGCCCTCGCCGTAAGGGTCGTCATGCAGCAGTCTGGGAGT
>JBAZKX010000395.1:0-3177 GCA_041650575.1 Desulfobaccales bacterium | reverse complement strand
TCCGATATCACCTCGGCCAGATTCGTCCCCCTGAGTGAATTGCCCGGCTTCGACCTGCCGCAATTTACCGTGGACGTCATTCAGCGGGCCTGGGAGCAGAAGCGGCAGGGAACTTGGCTTCCCCTTATATAAAAAGGCGGACACGCAGGTCCGCCCTTACAAAAAATTATTCCCAGGCTTAACCTCAATCAGACCAGCCGGCCCACCGCCTGCAAGATCGCGTCGTAGTCCGGTTCGTTCGCCACTTCCTTGACAAGTTCGAGGTGGCGCACCACCCCGGCCTTATCTACCACAAACACGGCCCGGGCCAGGAGACGCAGTTCTTTGATCAGGACCCCGTAGGCCAGGCCGAAGGCGGCGTCCCGGTGGTCCGAGTAAGTCTTGACCCGCTCCACCCCCGCGGCCCCGCACCAGCGTTTCTGGGCAAAGGGCAGGTCCATGCTGATGGTCAGGATGGCCACGCCGGCGCCCAGCTTGGCCGCCTCTTCATTAAAGCGGCGGGTTTCGATATTGCAGACAGGGGTATCCAGGGACGGGACCGCACTGATGATGGCCACCTGGCCCTGAAGCGCCGCGAGCTTGAAGGGACTTAAATCGTTGGCAATAACCTCACAGTCCGGGGCCTGATCCCCCACCCGGACTTCCTGGCCCACCAGGGTCAGGGGGTTGCCTTTCATGGTGATGATTCCCGGTCGTTCGACCATGCTCTACCTCCTTTGGGTTAATCCGCCTCAATAAAGCATTGGGGGTCGGGGCCCAAAAACTCTGGATTTCCTTGGGATTGGGCGTACGCATAGGCAATGGCCCGGCACCCCCGGCAAGCCGACCATCTCCGGCAGCGACCGCACTTCCCGGAGTAGCGGCCCTTATCCCGAAGTTGCTCCAGGATGGGGGAGGCGGCCCAGATCTCCCGCAAAGGAACCTCTCCCACTTTGCCCAGCGGGATAGGCAACCGCCGGCAGGGCGTCACCGTGCCGTCCGCCAGGATGGTGAGGCCGGACACCCCCGCGGCGCAGCCTCCGGCCGGAAAGGACTCGTCCTCAGCCGGCGCAGGCGTGTTCATCTGGGCCGCCATGGGGTCCCCGGTGGCAATCTCCAGACCTTCGACCCGCAACGCCAAAATATTTTCATAGAACCGCCGCACTTCCTCCCGGCTCAGCATCTGATCCACCCAGGCTCTTCCCCGGCCTGAGGGCACCAACCGGGAGAACCCCAACCGGGGAACTCCCAAGCCGGCGGCCAGGTCCACCAGTTCCCTAAAATAAGGGGCATTCATTCTGGAAATGGTGGCATTCAGCGAGACTTTCACCCCCGCCTGCAAGAGATTCCGGACACCCTTAAGAGCGGCGCCGAAACTTCCCGTTCCCCGGACCCGCTCATGAACCTCCTCCGGGCCCTCCAGGCTGATCTGGACGCCCTTGACTCCCAAAGCTGCGACTTGCCGGGCCTGATCCGCACTGATGCAGGTGCCGTTGGAGAGCAGATAGATTTCGAAGCCGGTCCCAGCCATTCTGGCCAGAATGTCAAACAGGCCCGCCCTTAAAAACGGCTCTCCCCCGGTGACGTTAAAACTGGGGTTAAAATGCAGGTCATAATTCTCCTGCCAGGCTTGCAGCATGTCCCCGATTTCATCTATAACCCGGTAAATTTCGGCCAGGGACAGTTCCTGGACCTTGCCCCCCTCCTGATAACAGTGCTTGCATCTCAGATTGCAGATTTCAGTAAGGTGCCACTGGATGAGAAAATCATAGGGCTGACTTACGGACATGGTTTCTAGCCTTTAGGCATGGAGCTAAACAATTGCAGCAAATCTCGAGGCAGGGCAAAGGCGGTTTTCTGAGCTAAGCAAGCAGATATGGCAACCTGAGCTGCGGCCTGGGTTCCGGCGCCATTCAGCCATTGCCATATCTGCCTCGCTGAGTTGCTGAACCAGCAACCTTAATTTTTTCATTCCTTTCATTTGTGGCATACCTTGCGGGGATCAACTTTCTTGACCTGACCCCAAAAGGCCGCCTCCTTAGCCAACACCTCCTTGCTGGGCTTCATCCCGCCTTCACCTCCCTTCCGTTGGTTTGCTGTAAAGTATGTTCGGAAAAATGGCTTGTCAAGGAGGGGAAAATCGTGGGGGCGGGTTAAACACCCGCCCCCACGGTGGCGCAAATTGTACTTATGGTAATTTTGAGGCCTGGAATAGCTACTTTTTCTGGATCTTAGGCAGATTAGTCAGCGCTTTCTTGATCATCTCTTCCGGGTCGAGTTCGATATCCTTGAGCTGGCCTTCCAGGAAGCCGTCGTAGGCCGCCAGATCGAAGTGGCCGTGGCCCGAAAAATTCAGCACGATGCACTTGGCCTGCTTGGTCTCTTTGCACACCAACGCCTCATCCACCGCGGCCTTGATGGCGTGCGCGGTCTCCGGGGCCGGGATGATGCCCTCGGTTTCGGCGAAGAGGCGGGCCGCCTCAAAAACCGGGTTCTGGGGATAGGCCCGGGCCTCGATCACCTTCTCGTGGACCAACTGGCAGAGCAGGGGCGCGTCGCCGTGGTAGCGCAGGCCCCCGGCGTGGATGCCCGACGGCACGAAGGAATGGCCCAGGGTGTACATCATGATCAGGGGGGTAAGGCCCGCGGTGTCCCCGAAATCATAGGTGTAGGCGCCTTTGGTCAGGGTGGGGCAGGCGGTTGGCTCTACTGCGATAAAGCGGAGATCTTTGCCCTTGAGTTTTTCCGGCACGAACGGAAAGCAGAAGCCCGCGAAGTTGCTGCCGCCGCCGACGCAGCCGATGAGCAGATCAGGCGACTCCCCGGCCAGGGCCAACTGCTTTTGGGTCTCCAGCCCTACGATGGTCTGGTGCAGCATCACGTGATTGAGAACGCTCCCCAGGGCATAATTGGTGTCCTCATGGGTGGCGGCGTCCTCCACCGCCTCAGAGATGGCCATGCCCAGGCTGCCGGAGGTCTCCGGGTCCGCGGCCAGAATGCCCCGGCCGGCCTGGGTGCGATCCGTGGGGGAGGGATAGACGCTGGCCCCCCAGATGTGCATCAGCGACCGGCGGTAGGGTTTCTGGTGATAGCTCACCTTGACCATATACACGGTGCATTCCATGTCGAAGAAGTTGCAGGCCAGCGACAGGGCGCAGCCCCACTGGCCGGCCCCGGTCTCGGTGGACAGCCGCTTGA
>JBAZKX010000394.1:0-3180 GCA_041650575.1 Desulfobaccales bacterium | reverse complement strand
TTCGTACACCGCCGCAAGACCACCTCGATCACCGAGGTGTTCACTTTGTCGGGATTCTGCCGGTAGAACTGGTCCACTTCCTGGACGATTTGGCTCACGGTCCTGGTTTTCAAATCATCCACGAAAGCCCGGGAGAGGCAGACCGACTTCCGGTTGCCCGCCGCGCCCACTTCGAAGTCGGCCAGGTTGCCGATGCCGAAGATATACCCGGCTTTGCCCTCCTCGGACACCTGCTGCCATTGGACCCCGGTCCAGAGCATGGCCTTTTGGCCGGTCTCCACCGCCGGAGCCGCCGAGACCAGGCCGCCGACCAGCAATCCCACCATGAGCAGGACAACCGCGGCTCTCACTACTTCTTCCCCGCGGCCGGCGGCGCACACAGTTTGGTGCAGCGCTCCAAAATCACGGTGATCACCGGGGTCTTGACCTTGGCGGGATTATCTTTATAGTACTTATCCACTTCAGCCACCACCTGACCCACGGTCTTGGTCTTGAGTTCATCGACAAAGCCCTTGGAAATACAAGCCGCCGTGCCGGAACCGCCCGCGGCGTTCTCTAAATCAGCCATGTTGCCGATACCCTTGACATAGGCCACCTTGATGTCCGGGCTCATGTCTTTCCAGTGGCTACCATCCCACAGGAAGCCTTGTTCAACTGCCAAAGCTGCCGTGGCCAGGGCGCAGAGTAGCACCAGCACTGAAATACAGGTTATATTCCTAAATTTCATGCGCTTGCCCTCCTTGAAGGAAATTGTGTGACTTGCTCCACTTCAGCCTTCTTCAGGACCGCCTCGCTGCATGGGTCGCTTAGGGTTGCTTCTTCGCTTGGTTCTTCGGCACTTTTTTCTTGGCGGCTTGGGAAGGTTTCTTGGGAGCCGCCTTTTTTCCCGCAGCCTTTTTGGGGGCCGCTTTGACGGCCTTGGTTTTGGACTTGGGCTTGGCTTTTTCCACCTCGGATTTGGGGGCGGCCGGCTCCTTGGCGGCTTCAGGCTGGGCCAGCGGCCTCTGGCCCTCCAGCATGGGGGGGATCGCGGGGGGCTCGACCTCACGCTGAGCCCAGGCTCCCTGCAGATTCAAGAGGAATAACCCGGCTGTAGCCAGGGTTATGAATTTTTTCATGGCGATTTTTGAATACCTCCCCTTCTGTTCAGCCCCGGTCCAGGGTTCGAACCCCTTTCGGTTCAAACCCCGGACCGCTCGCGTAAATCTGAATTTTTAAACCTCGGCGGGTTTGGCCTTTTTGGACTTCTTGGTCTTCTTGGCCTTCTTGGTCTTGGACTTCTTGGACTTTTTCGCCTTTTTGGTCCCCTGCACCTCTTCCGCAGGGGCTGCGGGCGTCTCCGCCGCAGGGGCCATGGGAGCTGTCGCGGCCGGCGGAGCCGCCGGGACAGGTGCCGGGGCCTTTTCCTGGGCCGAAGAAACTCCTTGGAGGCTCAGCAGGAACATCCCCACGCTGGCCAAGGTAATAAGTTTTTTCATCTCCCCTCCCTCTCCTCGGATAAAAACTAAAATAATTTTGGTGGCGGTGCAGGGATTTGAACCCCGGACACTGCGGATATGAGCCGCATGCTCTAACCAACTGAGCTACACCGCCATAACTACAGAAAATATATTCGTCAAACCTGGTTATGTCAAACAAAATTGCGGGCGCCGGCCCCGGGTCCGGGGCTGATTCCGGCCAGGTCATCAGGGGCTGAAATCCGGTCTCGGGACCCCTCCGGAGACCGGCCCCACGGCCCCAACCTGCGTCAGCCGGCCAACAGGTCCGGCAATTGCGAAAACCGCTGGAGCAGAAAATCCGGAGACGCCGCGGTAAGAGTCTCCAGGTCCCCATAGCCGTAGTTGACGGCCGCGGTAAAGGCCCCGGCCCCGCGCCCGGCCGCGATATCCGGGGTTTTATCTCCTACCATCAGGGTGCGGCTGGGGTCCACACCTAGGTCGGCCATCAGGGCCAGCAAGGGTTCGGGCGCGGGCTTCAAGGGCAGGTCCGGGCCGCCGCCCCGGATGGCCGCAAAAAATTGGGCGATCCCCAGGGCCTCCACGGTCTGCCGGGTCAGGCGCTGGAGTTTGTTGGACAGGACCGCCAGCTTCCGGTCCGCCAGGCGCGCCAGGGTCGCGGCCACGTCGGGATAGAGGCGGGTCAAATCCCCGTTGTGGCGGGTGTAGTAATCCAGGTAAAGCCTCATGCACTCCTCCACCTGCCCCTGATGGTCCGGCCCGACCAGGCGCTCGATCAGTTTGCGTTCGCCGCCGCCGATCATGCCGCGCACCGTCTTCGGCGTATGTTCGGGCAGTCCCAAACTCCGGCAGGCAAAGTTGGCGGCCGCGGTCAAATCCGGCAGGGTGTCGGCCAGGGTACCGTCCAGATCAAAGACGATGAGGTCCACCGTGATTTTGTCAGGGGTATGAGCCATAAGATGTACCGTAACGGGGCGAGGTGCCGTAACCCTCAGTCGCCGGTCTGGTCCCTCCCCGAATGCAGGTCCCGGTAAGCCGGCAGAATTCCCAGGCCCCGGGCCTCCTGCACCGCCCGCAGGATGGCCTGCTCCAGGGCAGCCTGCGCCAGTGCTCCGAGGTTATGCAGGTCGGCGCTCACCCGGGGGTGGGCCAGGGCAAAGACTACGTCGCCGTCAAAGAGGGTGTGGACCGGGCGGATGCAGCGGGCCAGGGCATCGTGGCCCAGTTGGGCGATCTTCTGCGCCTGTTCCCGGTTAAGCCTGGCGTTAGTGGCCACCACCGCGATGGTGGTATTGAGTTCGCCGAAGCGCTGCCGCACAAAACCCTGGCGGAGCATCAGGGCGGTGTCCACAAATTCATGGCTGTCCGGGGCCCGGCGGGCTCCGGCCATGATGGTGCCGGTCCCGGGGTCCACCACGTCGCCGAAGGCGTTGACCACCACCAGGGCCCCCACTTCCAGGCCTTCGGGCCCTTCCAGGAAGCTGGTTCCTAGGCCGCCCTTGGTGGCCTGCTGCACCCCCAGGAGTTTTCCCACCGTGGCCCCTACTCCGGCGCCGACGCTGCCGTCCCCCTGGGGCCGGCCCTGGGCGGCCTGGCAGGCCGCGTAGCCCATGGCCTTATCGGGCCGGACCCGGCAGTCGCCCACCGCCAGGTCATAAATCACCGCGCTCGGCACGATGGGCACCCGGGTAATCCCGACATCGAAGCCCCGGCCCCGCTCCTC
>JBAZKX010000393.1:0-3193 GCA_041650575.1 Desulfobaccales bacterium | reverse complement strand
GCCTACGATTAACCAGTTGATTCGCAAAGGCCGGGAGCTGCAAAAGAAGCGGACCGCATCGCCGGCCCTGCAAAGCTGTCCCCAAAAACGGGGGGTGTGTGTCCGGGTCTATACCACCACGCCCAAAAAACCCAATTCGGCCCTGCGCAAGGTGGCCCGGGTGCGCCTCACCAACGGCATCGAGGTGACTACTTATATTCCCGGGGTCGGCCACAACCTCCAGGAGCACTCGGTGGTGCTCATCCGGGGGGGCCGGGTGAAAGACCTGCCCGGAGTGCGCTACCACGTGATCCGGGGCACCCTGGATGCTTCCGGAGTGCAGGATCGGCGGCGGGGGCGTTCCAAGTACGGGGCCAAACGGCCGAAGTAAGAGTTTTCGGTTTTCTGTTTTCAGTTTTCAGTGAGAGGCCGAAGCCAGGGCCGGGTTAGTTCTGAAATAACCGGAAACAGAAAGCGGCATAGAGGAAACGGAGAGAAAGATGCCCAGAAAAGGCGGAGTGGTCAAGCGGCCGGTGCCCCAAGACCTGAAATACAATGATGTCCTGGTAAGCCGGTTTATCAATGGGCTGATGGAGCGGGGCAAGAAAAGCACGGCCCAGCGCATCCTGTATAACGCGATGGAGATGATGGGTCAGCGAGCCAACGACGACCCCCTGAAGCTCTTCCATCAGGCGGTGGAAAACGTCAAGCCTTTGATTGAAGTGAAATCCCGCCGGGTGGGCGGCGCCACTTATCAGGTGCCCATCGAAGTCCGGGCCGACCGCCGGGCCTCCCTGGCCATCCGCTGGCTGATCAACTACTCCAAATCTCGGAGCGAAAAGTCCATGGAGGCCAAACTGGCCGCGGAACTGTTGGATGCGGCCAACAACCGGGGGACCTCCATCAAGAAACGGGAAGACACGCACAAGATGGCCGAAGCCAACAAGGCTTTCGCACACTATAGATGGTAAACTGATTTGCCTAGACAAACCCCGCTGAACCGGGTACGGAATATTGGGTTTATGGCCCACATCGACGCCGGTAAAACCACCACCACGGAACGCATCCTCTTCTACACGGGGGTGACGCACCGCTTGGGCGAAGTGCACGACGGCCAGGCCACGATGGACTGGATGGCCCAGGAACAGGAACGCGGTATCACCATTACCTCCGCGGCCACTACCTGCTACTGGAAGGACTATCGCATCAACATCATCGATACGCCGGGCCACGTGGATTTCACCATCGAAGTGGAGCGGTCCCTGAGGGTGCTGGACGGCGTCGTGGCGGTGTTCGATGCCGTGGGCGGAGTGGAGCCGCAGTCCGAAACGGTGTGGCGCCAGGCCGACCGCTACGGCGTACCCCGGCTGGCCTTCGTCAATAAGATGGACCGGGTGGGCGCGGACCTGCCCCGATGCCTGAAGATGATGCGGGAACGCCTCAAGGCCACCCCGGTGCTGCTGCAACTGCCCCTGGGTGAAGAAGATAAATTTAGGGGGATCATCGACCTCATCACCATGCAGTGCACCGTGTACGACGAGACTCCTAAAGGCACGGGAACGCTATTCGAGGTGGTGGACATCCCGGCGGATTACCGGGAACTGGCCGAAGAAGCCCGGAACGAGATGCTGGAGATCCTCTCTGAAGTAGATGAAGGCATCATGGCGCGCTACCTGGCCGACGAACCGGTGGACGAAGCCCTGATCCGGTCGGCCTTGCGCCGGGGCACCATCGGCAACGATATCGTGCCGGTGCTGTGCGGCTCGGCCTTCAAGAACAAAGGGGTACAGCCCCTGTTGGACGCGGTGGTGGACTTCCTGCCGTCGCCTCTGGATGTCCCGCCGGTACAGGGGCTGGACGCCAAAGGCAACGTGGTGGAACGGCCCCCCGCGGATGAGGCGCCCTTGGCCGCTCTGGCTTTCAAGCTGTTGAGCGACCCCTTCATCGGCCACCTCACCTTTTTGCGGGTTTACTCCGGGGTGTTGGCTACCGGCAGCACCGTCTTGAACGCCACCAAGGGCGTCAAGGAGCGCATCGGGCGGCTCCTCAAGATGCACGCCAACAAGCGGGAAGAGATCGCCGAGGCCTATGCCGGGGACATCGTAGCTCTGGTGGGGCTCAAGAATACCACCACCGGCGATACGCTGGCGGATGTTCAGGATCCGGTCGTGCTGGAGACTTTGCATATCCCCCAGCCGGTCATCGATATCGCCATCGAGCCCGCCACCAAGGCCGACCAGGACAAGCTGGGGCAGGCCCTGGCCAAGATTGCCGCGGAAGATCCTTCCTTTCGGGTCCACAGCGACACCGAGACCGCCCAGACCATCATTTCGGGCATGGGTGAACTCCACCTGGAGATCATCGTGGACCGCCTGATGCGGGAGTTCAAGGTGGACGCCCGGGTCGGCAAGCCCCAGGTGGCCTATCGGGAGACCATCACGGAAGAAGCCCGGGCCGAAGGCAAGTTCGTCCGCCAGAGCGGCGGCCGCGGCCAATACGGCCACGTGGTCCTGGTGCTAAAACCTCTGGAAGCCGGAGCCGGCGTGGTCTTTGCGAATAAAATTGTGGGAGGCTCCGTTCCCAAGGAATATATCGCCCCGGTGGAAAGAGGAGTGCGAGAGGCAGCGGCCACGGGCATCCTGGGCTACCCCATGGTGGACCTGGAAATTGACCTGGTGGACGGCTCTTACCACGAAGTGGATTCCTCTGAGCGCTCTTTTCTCATCGCCGGGTCCATAGGTTTCAAAGAGGGCGCCAAAAGAGCCAAGCCAGTCCTGCTGGAACCGGTCATGGACCTGGAAGTGGTGGCGCCGGAAGATTTTGTGGGTGAAGTGATGGGTGAGCTGAACGCCCGGCGGGGCCGGGTGACCGGCATGGAATCCCGGGGGTCCACCCAGATCATCCACGGCCAGGTGCCTCTGGCGACCATGTTCGGCTACGCCACTACCTTGCGGAGTTCGACCCAGGGGCGGGCCACCTTTACCATGCAATTCGATCACTACGAACCTGTTGCCGCCTCCCTGGCGGAAGAGATCTTGGGCCGGCGTCAAGTCCGGGCATGATCCTGTTATCTTAGGAGGAAGTCCTCATGGCCAAAAAGAAGTTTGAGCGGAAGAAGCCGCACGTGAATGTAGGGACGATTGGTCATATCGATCATGGCAAGACGACCTTGACCGCGGCCATCACCAAGCATTTGGCCAAGAAGGGATTGGCG
>JBAZKX010000392.1:0-3217 GCA_041650575.1 Desulfobaccales bacterium | reverse complement strand
GTGCGGCCCGAATCGAAGATCCGCCGGGTGCGGGCGCAGATCAGGTCCACCAATTCCCGGGTCTGCTGGTGGGTCAGGGCCTCTTCCACCAGCTTGGTGCCGCGGCCGGCATAGACCAGGTGGTAGAAGCAGATGCGGGGAATATGATATTCCTCCACCAAATCGAAGATGGCCGGCACCTCCCGGTAATTGAGGCGATTGATGGTAAAGCGCAGCCCGACCTTGAGGCCCGCCGCCTGGCAGTTCCTGACCCCGGCCATGGCCGCGGCAAAGGCCCCGGGCTGGCCCCGGAAACGGTCATGAGTGGCTTCGATGCCGTCCAGGCTGATGCCTACGTAAGACAGTCCTAAATCCTTCAGGCGCCGGGCGACCTCGGGGGTGATGAGGGTGCCGTTGGTGGAGATCACCGCCCGCATGCCGTGGGTTACGGTCCAATCCACCAGTTCCAGGAGGTCCGGCCGCATCAGGGGCTCGCCTCCGGAAAACAGCACCACCGGCACGCCGAAATCCTGCAAATCCTTAAGCAGGGCCAGGCCCTCCGCATGGGTCAATTCATTGGGCGCAGGCCCCGCGGTTGCCTTGGCGTAGCAGTGGACACATTTGAGATTGCATTGCTTGGTGACGTTCCAGACCACTACCGGTTTTTTGTCCGCGGAAAACTGGAGCAGATGGGGCGGCAACTCCTGGGCCCGGCGGCCATGGTAGCGCAGGACATCTCCGGCTTCCACCGCGCCGCAGTAAAGTTTCGAGATTCCGATCATGGGGGTGACTTACTCTCTGAACAGGGTAGTTTGGTAGTGTTCCCGAATAACCCGGTTAAGATAGGTATCCAGGTCGCAGATGGCCTCCCGGGTCAGGAGGAAATGGTCCTGGGAGGTGCGGTCCCGGACCAGTTTCAGGGCATATTCCAGATCCTTGGACATCTCCTGGCAGATCACCAGGGCCGAGGACTCCCGGGACACAGCCTGTTGCAGGATTTCGTCCTCCGCGTCAGGCTCGAAATGGAGTTGAATCCCGTGGCTGTCCAGGAATTTGTCTTCAAAACGGCGCACCTGGTCATAGAGGCGGGCCATCTCCTCAAAGGCCGTCTTCAAATCATAATCCCAATGATGGTACTGATCGGCCAGCAATTCCACCCGGCTCGCGGTGAGGGGGAGGTGAAAGCGCGTAAGCAACTCGGATTCCCGTCGCCAAATGGATTCTTTCAGGATCTCGCGTTCCTGAGCGGCCGCGCGCTGAAACCTCATCCGGTAATCGGCATTGTCCTGGTCGGCCAAAAGGCGCGCCAGTTCCTCCTCGGGATGTTCCACGACCTCCGGCGTCATCAGCAGTTCCTTGATCGCAGTGGAGGGCAGGCGTTTTTCGAACTGGATGAGTATGCGTTCGATGACGCTTACCAGGCCCCGGGCCCCGGTTTTCTCGAGCGAGGCCTGCTCCGCCAACATCTTCAAGGCCTGCTCTTCAAAAGCGATGTCAATGCCGTAAGCCCGAAAGTCCCGCTTTTTGCTGGTGATGATGGGATTGTTGGGGTTCAGCAGGATCTCATAGAGGTCCGCGGCCGTGAGTTCCTCCAACACCGCAATCACCGGCAGCCGACCGATAAACTCGGATTCGAACCCGAACTTGATCAGGTCTTCCGCGGTGACCTGCTTGAGGAAGGTGCGGTCCAGTTCCCGGGAGGTGATCTCGCCCCGGAAGCCGATCTCCTGCTTGCTGACCCGTTCCTTGACGATCTTGTCCAGGCCGTTGAAAGCCCCGCTGACGATGAACAGGATATGCCGGGTGTTGAGGGTGCGTTTCTCTTTTTTGCCGGTGCGGCGGTAGTGCTCGATGGCCTGAATCTGGGACACCGGGTCGTGGGCCACCTTCAGGTCCACTTCGGTTTCTTCCATGGGTTTCAACAAGGCCCGCTGGACGCCGGTGCGGGACACATCGGGTCCGCCCCAGGTCTGCCCGGAGGAGGCGATCTTGTCGATTTCATCGATATAGATGATGCCGTATTGCGCCAGGTCCAGGTCATCGCCTGCGGCATAGACCAGGTCCCGGACCAGGTCCTCCACGTCGCCGCCCACGTAGCCGGTTTCACTGAACTTGGTGGCGTCGCCCTTGATGAACGGCACCCCGATCTTCTTGGCGATGAGTTTGACCAGGTAAGTCTTCCCCACCCCGGTGGGGCCGACGAGGATGATGTTGTTCTTGATGGAGCCCACCCCGGGTTCCGGGTCCCGGCCCAGTTCAAGGGAATGGCGAATCCGGTTGAAGTGGGTGCAGACCTTGGTCGCCAGGATACTTTTGGCCAGGTCCTGCTTGATCACATACTCATCGAGATAGGCTTCCAATTCTTCCGGTTTTAAGTCGAATTTTATCTGGCTGAGGTTGGCGGCTGGCGTCGAACCGCCGTCATCCTTCTCCGGTGTGGCTACCCAGTGGGGCGCCAGCACCTTAATACGGCTGCCATATTTTTTGGTGAGATACTCACTCAGTTCCTTTTCCAGTTCTTTCGGGTCGGGGATTTTTTCCATGGGGTTCATTGGTCTTGCCGTCCATGCAGGAATGCGCAGCCGGCCTTGAGCTTTTGGTAAATTATAACCTTGCGCGCCTATGGTTGCAAGGGAAGGAAATTAAGCTTGACAATGATAAAATTATGTAATATTAACGGCAAAATTATTGCCGCTGTGATGAGCATTGCTGAGAGAGGACCATGAACGGGTTCGAGGAAATTCTCCGTCAGAAAGGCTTTCCCCGGGTTGGAGACGTGGTCAGAAGCAGAAAACATAACTCCCTGTGGCGGGTCATGGATCGGGAAGTGTGGCGCCGGGTTGAAGAAGATCCCCTAACCCGGGAAACCCGCGTGGTGCCCACCTTTTACGTCAGTTTTTGGCGCATCAAACCCGGGGTGGCGCCGGGAGTCGGGCACATGTTGGGGCACGTCTATACCCTCAATGACGACTCCTTCAGTTCTACCTGGGAAGTCGTTTCCTTCCATTAGATTCCATCGGCCTTTCCGGGTTATTGCCCTGGATAAAGGCCTGCATGGGGTCTTCATTTATCCCCCCTCTCAGAGTTTCTAATCATTTCGCACTGTCCGGCGGGTGCGGCGGAAATATTTCTTGAGGGCGCAATTGACCCGCCCTCGACTTCGAGTCACAATGAGGTAGAATATCGCCAATTTTGAGGAGCGGCGAACCGGCCGCGCCCTTATTATAGTGATTGCCAA
>JBAZKX010000391.1:0-3229 GCA_041650575.1 Desulfobaccales bacterium | reverse complement strand
GGCTGAATTTTACGGGGCAACCCTATATGTCCCCAAGCACCTGATCACGCCGGAAATTCAGGCGATGATTGACGGCTATCTCAAAGACTATGAAACCGAGATTAGCGAGGGCAATGGCATCTTTGTCTTGCATTCCCCCGAGGCCAGGTGGGGTGAGTTTGAAGAAATCGAGGCCGCGCTGGTCAAGGCGAAAATTCCCTTTGACCGTGAAACTGCTGCAGATTATGCAGGACCTTCCTTTACCATACATTTTCGGCTGGGCCTCACCGAGACACCTCGATATGTCTGCGGCGTGATTGACGTTATCGAGGTGAAGGACTTGATCAAAGCGGGTGGCCTGGAAGCCCTGCAAGAAAAGCTGGCAAAAGACTATCCTGACTTTCCGTCCCTTGAGGGCATGAAAGAAAGCGAGGTGGCCTGATGTCTGAGGTATCCCAGAGCCTGGCGAAAGACCATGGCGGTTATTGGGGCGAGCATCCCGAATATCCCTGGTCAGATTGGGTTGACGAGGTTGAGGGCAACTCAACCCGCCTTGGATATTGGGAATGGGTAGAGGAACAGATCGAATTTAAGGAGGAGGCAAACGATGGCTAAACCGAAACCCAAGGCAACGGGCGACTGTCTGACGTGCCCGTTCAAAAAGGCCATGATGAACAAGGCCAAAGGCAAGAAGCTCCCCCGGGAGATCGGCGGGAAATGCACCCGGCCCGGAGGGATTTGCGAGGACATGAAAAAGGGGGCCTCTTCCCAGGCCCCCCAAACTACTGCCCCGGACTCGCCAAAGCCCGGTAACGAAATTGAACTCTCTCTTATATACCCGAACCCCGACCAGCCCCGCAAGGTTTTTGATCAAGGAAAATTGGAGGAGTTGGCGCAGTCCATCAAGGAGCAGGGACTCATCGAGCCCTTGGTGGTGGTCCCCCGGCTCCCGAAATTCATGCTGGTGGCCGGGGAACGGCGCTGGCGGGCCTGTCAGATCGCCGGACTCACCGCGGCCCCAGTGCGAATCATCTGCGCCAACGATGACCAGGTGGCGGAAATGGCCCTGGTGGAAAACATCCAGCGCCAAGACCTCACCCCCTTGGAAGAGGCGAAGGCGTTCAAGGAGATGATCGACCGCGGCTACACCAGGGAGGCCCTGGCCCAGAAACTCGGGTTCAAGCAGGTATGGCGGGTGGATGAACGACTCTCCCTGCTTACCCTGGCTCCCAAGTATCAGGAGGCCCTGGTGTTCGGGGTCCTCGGGTCATCCCAGGCCTTTGAAATGAGCCGGATGGACGACCCGGCAGACCAGGAGTTGGTCTTCCGGAAGATCAAAGGGGGTGGGCTCCCCACCTATAACCATCTCCGGCGCTTCGTCAATACCATCCTGGAGGCCAAAAAGGACCGGGTCTTATTCAACCTTCCCAAACAGAAAGACCTGGAGACTATCAACCGCTGGGAGAAGGCCTTGGACGCAGTTACCGGCCTGATCGTCAAATCGTTCAGCCTGGAAGACTGCCAAGTGCTCTCGAAGGTCTTCCGGGGCAACGCTCAACTGAACATCGCCAAAATCGACCTTCTTATAAAACACCTTGACATGATGCGGAAGGCCATGCTGGAAAACTCCAGCCGTCAGGAAGTGGCTGCCATCATCCAGGAAGGGGGGGAAGATACCACTCTGCAAGTATCCTGGTAATGACCGCGGCGCCGAGGACGAGCGGATCGCCAGGCTGAACGACCACCTGGCGGTCCGCTCCGGGTGCGGGCGGCCTGATGCTGCGTCAAAACATCGACATTTAAACCATATCTCGAAAAAGCTCAAAAGGAGGAAGAAGACCATGGAAGCAACTATCGGTCAAAGTGATTTTCAGAAAGCTATCAGCGCCGTGCTCGGTGTGGTGGATAAGCGGGGCTCCATGCCTATCCTGTCCAACGTGCTCCTTAAGGCCAACGGCGATGGCGGTATCCAGGTCTCGGCCACGGACCTTGAGGTCAGCTACAAGGGATTCTGCCCGGCCCGGATCGAGACCCCCGGCGCCATTACCGTGCCGGCCCACCAACTCGCCACCCTGATCAAGGATATGCCCGGCGGTGACCTGCAGGTGGAGACCACCGAAAACTACAGCCTCAAGATTTTTCAGGGTGAGGCCAAATACCGGCTCCACGGCCTGGACCCGGAACAGTTCCCCAACCTCCCGGACGCCGAGGAGGGCGTAGGATATATCGAAATTCCCTCCAGCACCCTCAAGGAGATGATCAAGCGGGTTATCTTCTCCGTTTCCATGGACGACCTCCAGTACCACCTGTCCTCCGTTCTCTGGGAGAACCTCGATGGCCAGGCCCTCCGCATGGTTTCCACAGACGGCCACCGGCTCACCGTGACGGAGCATGGCTTCCCTCTCATGGGGTTGATGCTGGGAGAGGGTGGCATCCAGGTTCCGAGGAAGGGCATGGCGGAGCTCCTGCGCTTCCTGGAAAACTCCGAATCTGTCAGCTTGGCGGTCCAGAACCAGGTCATGATCGCCAAGGCCGGAGACAGAACCTTGACCATCCGACTCCTGGACAAGCGGTTTCCGGACTATCGCCGGATCATCCCGGAGCATCTGGCGATCAAATGGACGTTCAGCCGGGAAGAAATGTTCCGGACCCTCAAGCGGCTGGCCCTGGTGAATACCGAGAGGTTTAAGGGCGTGGTCTTCACGCCCCAAGGCGACCATGTTTCCCTGAAATCGGAAAACCCGGACATCGGGGACGGCCTGGAGATCGTGTCCTGGACAGAAGCAAAGGCCGACCCCCCGGTCCCTCCCCAGGAGACCGAGCAAGAGGAGGGCATCGAAGGAGAGGGAGACAAGGAAACCGCTTCGGCAGAACCAGAACAGGAGCAGGCCCCGGATTTCTCGGCTTTCGGCTTCAATATTCGCTACCTCCTGGACCCCCTGGCGGTCATGAGCTCCGAAACTGTGGAGTTAGAAGGCAACCGCCCCGACCGGCCTTTCCGAATCAGGCCGGTGGGTGACAACTCCTTCTTCTCCATTGTGATGCCCATGGGCTTGTGATGATTCATCCGCACCTTTTCCCTAGAGAGAAGGCTATGGCAGGGCCGGGCAATAAACTCCGGCCCTTTTTTATTTACTCCAATGGGGCTCCGGCTTATTCGGTGGACTTCTACTACTGCTGGGAGTTTCTGCTGTTCCTTTACGCGGTGCGGCTCGCCCAACAGAACGACGTGGTTATTAACCCGTTTTTT
>JBAZKX010000390.1:0-3230 GCA_041650575.1 Desulfobaccales bacterium | reverse complement strand
GCCTTCCAATCCCTGGTGACCCATGCTCCCATGGGCATCTATATCGTCCAGGACGGCAAGTTTGTCATGATTAATCCGGGGTTTGAAGCCATCACCGGCTACGGGGCCCAAGAACTGATCGGTCAGGACTGTTTTTGCACCGTGCGCCCTGAATTCCGGGCCTTCGTACGGGAGAAAGCCATCCAGAGATTAAAAGGGGAAGTTTTGCCTCCCTATGAATTCCAATTTATTACCAAAAGCGGCGAGACCGGCTGGGTGATGCAAACGATCACCCCCACTCAATATCAGAGAAAGCGGGCAGTGATGGGATATTTCATGGACATCACCCCCCTCAAGAAACTCGAGGCTCAGTTCCTGCAGGCTCAAAAGATGGAAGCGGTGGGGCGGCTGTCCGGCGGGGTGGCCCATGATTTCAACAATATCCTGGGCGTCATTATGGGCCATGCCGAGATCATGTTGATGCAGCTAAACCCAAATGATCGCCTCTGCAGTCACGTGAAAGAAATCCGGAACGCCGGTGAGCGGGCCGCTTCGCTGACCCGGCAGCTTCTGGCCTTCAGCCGCAAGCAGATCCTGAAGCCAGGGGTGGTCAATCTCAACGTTATGGTCACGGATTTGGAAAAAATGTTGCACCGCCTGATCGGGGAAGACATTGAACTGATAACGGTGCTGGAATCGGCCCTGGGGTCGGTAAAGGTTGATCAAGGGCAGGTGGAGCAGGTGATCTTAAACCTGGCGGTCAATGCCCGGGATGCCATGCCGCAAGGCGGTAAGCTCACTATCGAAACCCATGACGTTACTCTCGATGAGGTCTACTGCCAGGACCATCCCGACGTCTTCCCCGGCCCCTTTGTGATGTTGGCGGTGAGCGACAACGGCACGGGCATGGATGCAGAAACGCAGGCCCACATCTTTGACCCCTTCTTTACTACTAAGGATCTCGGCAAGGGCACGGGGTTGGGATTATCCACCGTATTCGGGATTGTCAAGCAAAGCGGCGGGGCCGTCGAGGTCTACAGCGAACCGGGCTTCGGCACCACGTTTAAAATCTATTTTCCCAGAGTAGGAGAACTACCGGAAAGTCCTCAGGCGGAGGTCCAGGTCGAAAGGTTGCCCGGCCACGAAACCATCTTGGTCGTGGAGGATGACAATATGCTGCGGCCGTTAATTATCGATGTGCTTAAAATGTATGGTTACGAGGCTCTTGAGGCCAAGAACGGCGAAGAGGCGTTGCGCATTTGCGAACACCACGATGGCCCTATCCGCTTGATGCTGACGGACGTGGTAATGCCCCAAATGAGCGGGCGCCAATTGGCCGAGCGGATGGCCTCCCTATGTCCGCAGATGAAGGTGCTCTTCATGTCCGGCTACACCGATAACGCCATCGTCTATCACGGCATTTTGAACGATGAAACCGCATATATTCAAAAGCCCTTTGCGCCAGACGACCTAATCAAAAGGGTGAGGGAAGTGCTTGAGGCTTAATCTGGCAGATATAGCGGCGGTCTCGCACTCCAGGGGCCCCAGCAGGAAACATCGGGGAAAGCGACCTTTAAGGCGAGGTTACCGGGGCCGGCTTGTTCAAGGTATCTGTACTCGAATGTATTTCGTGGATAGCTTTTTGAATTCTCGCAGTTCGATGATAATTGAAGGAGATGGC
This sequence comes from Desulfobaccales bacterium, assembly GCA_041650575.1. Lineage (GTDB taxonomy): Bacteria > Desulfobacterota > Desulfobaccia > Desulfobaccales > 0-14-0-80-60-11 > 0-14-0-80-60-11. The sequence continues at coordinate 1,570 of JBAZKX010000390.1, read as the reverse complement.
AAGCTATAACCAGTTCAGCAGACCGAATCTGTGGAGATATGGTAAGATTTCCGGATTCTCATATATCAGCCGCCGATGCTGACCATGGAGGAGCTGTATAGAGGGAAAGAAGCAGGAGGCAAGGAGAATCTGGCGGATTTTTGGCTGATCGCCCCGGCAAAGAGTGAAGCCAGCCGGCCATCGGAGGCCCCTTGCCGCAAAGGGATTTTTAGATCAATTTCGGCGTCGCCAAAGAGGCAAGGCCGCAAGGAGCCGGCTGCGGTAAGACGCAGGCGATTACAGGTGCGGCAGTGATGGGAACTGATGGGAGTGATAAATCCCAGTTCTCCCTGAAAGCCGGGCAACCGAAAGATCTGGGCCGGACCGTCCGTGGTCAGGCGGGCCATGGGGGTCATGGGACCCAGAACAGTCAGGCGACGGCGGACCTCGGCCATGGGGAGAAAGTTCTGCTGCCACCGCCGGGGCGAAACCGTGGGCATCAGCTCGATGAAACGCACCTGATAGGGGTGATCCCGGGCCAGGAGGGCCAGATCCACCAGTTCATCATCATTGATGCCGGCCATCACCACACAGTTGATTTTCAACGGTCCAAAGCCCAGGGTGGAGGCCCGCTCCAGTCCCGCCATAACCTGCTCCAATTGATCCTGGCCGGTGATTTCCCGATAGCGTTCACGGCGCAGGGTGTCCAGGCTGAGGTTGAGGTGGCGGAGTCCTGTCTCATAGAGGGCCGGGGCCAGGTCCGCCAGTAACACGCCGTTAGTGGTCAGGCAGACTTCCTCAATCCCGGGCACCCGGTGCAAACTCTGAAGGAAATCTACTATGCCCCGGCGTACGAGGGGTTCGCCGCCGGTGACCCGCACTTTACGGATACCCAACCTGGCGGCAATCCCGGCCAGCCGCAGCAATTCCTCATAGCTAAGAATTTCCCCGGTGGGCAGTTTCTGCCAATCCTGCCAATAGGTGCAATAGAAGCAGCGGAGTTGGCAGCGATCCGTGACGGACAGCCGCAGGTAATTGATTTCCCGGGGCGCGCTTTCTTCCATGACTCACCTGCCTTTCCCAAAGGAACAGCGGGGGTAGCTGCATTCCGGGCAGTCGCGGCAGAGGCCGCCGTGCCCCAGAAAGGCCAGTTCGACCTTGCCGATCCGCTCGCCCGCCAGAATCCGGGGCAATACCAGGTCCAGTGCGGTCATGCGATGATGCAGGGCGCAGGCCGGCACCCCCAACAAAGGCACTTCCCCCAGATACGCCACCAGAAACATGGCGCCGGGAAGCACGGCGGCGCCGTAGTGCATCTCCGTGGCCCCGGCCAGACGGATGCCGTGGCGGGTGACGTCGTCCGGGTCAACGCTCATGCCTCCACTTAAGAGCAGCAGGTCGCAACCCCGCTCCAGGTGGGCGCGGATAGCGCGGGCAATGGCCTCGGCGTCATCCGGGGCAAACTCCAGGGCCGCCACTTCCGATCCCAAGGCTTGGATTTTCCCCGTTAGAATGGGAGCAAACCGGTCCTGGATGAGGCCGTGATAAACTTCGTTGCCGGTGACTACCAGGCCGGCCCGGGCTTTTTGTA
>JBAZKX010000389.1:0-3236 GCA_041650575.1 Desulfobaccales bacterium | reverse complement strand
GCTCTGTCCATCCCCATCGAACTGGGGGGCGGCATCCGCACCCTGGACACCGTCAAAGCCTATATCGAGTTGGGAATCGACCGCCTGATCCTGGGCACCGTGGTGCTCAAGGACCCGGACCTGGCGGCCCAAGCCTGCGCCGCTTATCCCGGCCGCATCGCCTTCGGCCTGGACGCCAAAAACGGCCTGCTGGCCGTGGAGGGCTGGACCGAAACCAGTAAAAAGACCGCCCTGGACGCGGCCCGGGACCTGGCTAAGCTCGCGCCCGCGGCCTTCATCTATACGGACATCGCCCGGGATGGGGTCAAAAAGGGCGTGAATATCCCGGCCACCCGGGCCCTGGCCGAAGCCGTGGAGGTGCCGGTGATCGCCTCCGGCGGCGTCAGTTCCCTGGACGATATCCGGGCCCTCCTGCCCCTGGAAGCAGTGGGGGTGGTCGGGGTCATCACCGGCCGGGCCTTATACGACGGCAGCCTGGACCTGAAAGAGGCTATCCGGGTAGCACAAAAATAAATCTTGCAAATTCAATAAGTTATAAATACATTGCGCAATTTATCTTTTCTTCATCGCGTGCAGCGGCCCAGCCGCTACCTGGGCCGGGAGATCAACGCAGTCGTAAAAGACCCCCGGGCCGTGGCCCTCAGGGTGGCACTGCTGTTCCCCGATCTCTACGAAGTAGGCATGTCCCACCTGGGGCTGGGGCTGCTTTACGGCATTTTAAACCGGGAACCTCAAATCTGGGCCGAGCGGGCCTATGCCCCGGCCCCGGACCTAGAGGCGGAGTTGCGGGCTCGGCGCCAACCCCTCGCCAGCCTGGAGTCCGGCACCCCTCTGGGGGACTTCGACCTTCTGGGGGTGAGCCTCCAATACGAGCTGGGCTACACTAATCTCCTGAACATGCTGGATTTGAGCGGGGTGCCCCTGCTCGCCGCGGACCGGGACGCCAGCCACCCCGCGGTCATCGGCGGCGGACCGGCCTGCTTCAACCCCGAGCCGGTGGCCCCCTTCTTCGACGCCTTCGTGTTGGGTGACGGCGAGGAAGTCATCCTGGAGGTGGCCGCGGTGGTGGCGGCCTGGAAGGCCCGGCAGGGCAGCCGCCCGGAGTTGTGGCAGGCCCTGGAAGAACTGGAAGGGGTGTACGTCCCGGCGCTGTTCCAGATGGAGTTCGACGCCGGCGGTGTCCTGCAGGCCATCAATCCCCGGGGGCGCCGCAGCCTGGTGAAGAAACGCTTCCTGGACGACCTGAACCGCATCCCGGTGTCGGCCTGGCCGTTGGTGCCCTCCTGCCAGATCATCCACGACCGCCTCAACGTGGAGATTTCCCGGGGCTGCACCCACGGCTGCCGCTACTGCCAGGCCGGCATGATTTACAGGCCGGTGCGGGAGCGGGACCCGGCCGCGGCCCTGGCCTGGGTGGAGGAGGCCCTGGCCGCCACGGGCTTCGAGGAAGTATCACTTTTAACCCTCAGCGTCGGTGATTACAGGCCCCTGGCCGGCCTGCTCAAGGGGCTCATGGACCGCCTGTCCCCGGCCCGGGTGGCCATATCGCTGCCGTCGCTGCGGGCCGACACCCTGAGCCCGGAGATGATGGAGCAGATTCAACGGGTGCGGCGCACCGGTCTGACCCTGGCTCCGGAGGCCGGCAGCGCCAGCCTGCGCCGGGTGATCAACAAGAATCTCACCGAAGACGCCATCATGACCTCGGCCCAACGGGCCTTCGCGGCGGGGTGGCAGCTTCTCAAACTCTACTTTATGATCGGCCTGCCCTGGGAGACCCCGGAAGACCGGGAGGCCATCCCGGCCCTGGCCCGGCAGATCCTCTCGGCCGCGCCCCGGGGCAGCCGCCCCCGGCTCAACGTCAGCCTTTCCAGCTTTATTCCCAAGCCCCACACGCCGTTCCAGTGGGAGCGCCAGGAAGACCTGGAGGAGTGCCGCCGCCGCCTCCACGGCGTCAAAGACCGGCTGCGCCAAAAGAATATGCAGTCCAAGTGGAACGCCGCGGCCCAGACCTGGCTGGAGGGGGTGTTTTCCCGGGGGGACCGGCGTCTGGCCCCGGTGCTGATGGAGGCCCACCGGAAGGGCTGCCGCCTGGACGCCTGGAGCGAGCACATGCGGGTGGAGCCCTGGCGCGAGGCCTTTAAGAACGTCGGGGTGGACCCGGATTTTTACCTGAGGGAACGGCGGGTGGACGAAGTCCTGCCCTGGGGCCATATAGACTGCGGCGTTAGCCGGGAGTTCCTCCTGGAGGAGCGGAGCCGGGCCGCCGAGTGCCTGGAAACCCCGGATTGCCGCCAGGCGGGCTGCCAGGACTGCGGCGTCTGCGACCACGAGCGCCTCGACCTCAGGCTGGAGGAGGCGCGGGACCTGCCGGCAGCGCCGCCGCGGCCGCCTCAACCCGCCGGGTTGGAGCCGCAGCGCTACCGGCTGACCTATGCCAAGCTGGACGAGGCCCGCTGGCTGGGACACCTGGAACTGGTGGGGTCGCTGTACCGCAGCCTGCGCCGTTCCGGTTTGCCCCTGTCGTTTTCGGCGGGATTTCATCCCCTGCCCCGGGTCTCCTTCCATGGCGCCCTGGCCGTGGGGGTGGAAAGCCTGGCGGAGATCATGGACGTGGAGCTGAGCGCGGCCGTGCCCGAAGATGAACTGGTGGCCGTCCTGAACCGGGTTTTGCCCCCGGGAGTAAAAATCCTGGAGGCCTGCCGCCTGGCCCGCCGCCAGGCCGCGCCCGGCCGGGAAGGCGCAGTCTATGAGGTGGCCAGCCGGGCCCCGGTCTTTACGGCCCAGGCCGCCGCGGACTTTTTGGCTCATGAGGAATTCATGGTGACCCGGTGCCGGCCCGGCAAAGAAGAACAGCGTTTGGACCTTAGGCGCCTGGTGGCCGACCTGACGGTTCTGGACCACGGCCACCTGACGCTGGACCTGCGCCGGCAGGACCAGGGCAACCTCAAGGTCATGGAAGCCCTGGCCGCCATCTTTGCGCTCGGCGATGACCAGGCCCGGGACCTGCGGATTGTGAAGATCAAAAGCATTTAAGGCCCTGCTGGCTTGGACGGGAAGGTCGTGGATATAAAGAAATCCCTTCCGACCCCTGGCGTGTCCAGCAGAGATTTTGCCTTAGCGGTGGCAGAGTGAATAACGAAAAATGGAGCCGCAGGGCTGTACCGGGGGCCGGCGCAGTCTAAGACCAGAGTCTGCAAAAACCCCCTCTCCCCTGCGAGGGGAGAGGGCTGGGGTGA
>JBAZKX010000388.1:0-3240 GCA_041650575.1 Desulfobaccales bacterium | reverse complement strand
TCCTGAATCTGCGACTACTTCGTTTGCCTTGCCTGCCGTCAGTACTTGGCGAGAATATCTCTGGAGCATATCCTTAGCAAATCGCATACTTCCAGGTGACATATGACGCGTCAATGCTAAGCCGCCATAACAGGCATCCATAACGAAAAGGATGTGTTTTGCATCAATCAATTCCGAGTTTCTGGTAAGATCATCCCATCGAATCAATGTGCTCAAATCATCTGGGGTCCCATCTACAGGAACCAAAAATCCAACTTCCCCACGCTTGCCAGGTTTTGTATATCCATGTCCAGCGAAAAAAACTATTATGCGGTCATCTGGACCAAACTGCTCTTTTGTGTATTCAAGAAAAGTACCAAGAATCTGTTCTTTCGTAGCTTGGTCGTCAACTAACAATGCTACATTGGTCTCAGGGAATTCAAATTTATCATTTAATATGCTTGCAATACTTTCTGCGTCATTTCGCGCATAGCCGAGAGGTGGTGCCTTCCGATACGCATTTATTCCAATAATAAGTGCATGACTATTTGTATATTTAGGCTGATAAATCATTTCTGTTGTCATGATTTAATCCCTTAGGCATAGGGCGGGCACAACCCGCCACCTTCCCCTCAATCCTGCCGATACACTTCCCGCCGATGACCCACGGCGCTCACTTCTATTTTCTGGAGGGCATCGTCAATCGTGTACAGTATCCGATAATCCCCCGTCCTTATCCGGTATCTGTCCCCGCCCTACAGCTTTTGGCCCCCGGGGGCCGGGGATTGGCCTTCAGAGCCAGCAACCGTTTAATGATCTTGCGGTGCACCTCCCGGGGCAAACCCTCCAGGTCCTTTTCCGCCGACCTTTTCAGATAGACCGCATAAGGCATGAATAGCTCTATCTTTCCTGGTCGGCCAGGTATTCTTCCAAAGGCCTCGAGGGCTCGGACCGCCGCTGTTCGATAATGGCGATATCCATTAAGTCTTCGACAAATTCCCGGTCTTGCAGCAATTTCTGCACCACTAACTGCTGCTCTTTCTTGGGCAACCCCTTAAAGGCCAGCCAGAATACTTCCGCTTTGGCTTCTTCCGTAATCATCAGAACCTCCTCCATCCCTTCTTGTGCCAATGTTAAAGTATGCGCCGCCATCTGTCAAAACTTTCCATGAAGCCGGGCCGCCTTTCCCTTTTCCCCTTTTCGCCTTTTCCCCCTTTCCCCTTTTCGCCTTTTCGCCCGTCATTTTTTCCGCCTGTGCTGGCCCTCCCCCCTGCTTTGGTTTTTAATGCTTGCTAATCCCTGACCCCTGATCCCTAACCCCTATCCCCTGAGGTGCTCCCATGGATCGGCGCTGTACCGTCTGCTCACATGACTCCCTGGCGGACATCGACCAGGCCCTGATGCAGGGCTATCCCCTGCGCGACCTGGCCGGCCAGTATGGCCTGTCTTCCTCGGCCCTGTCCCGCCACCTCAAGCATCTCCGCCAGGCCCTGGCCAATGCCGACGACCAGGAACACCGGACCCGCCAGGCCGCCCTCCTGGACGAGGTGGACCTCCTGAAGACCCGCCTCCATCGCCTCTTCCGCAAGGCCGAAGAATCCCACTCCTTCCACGTCTCCCTCGGCTGCCTCCAGGAGTCCGTCCGGCTCCTGGCCCTCCAGGAAAAGATTCGCCACTCCCTCATCGGCCGCCGCTAGTGCCCCTGTCCCGCATCTCTATGGTCCCTTTCCGATTTTCTCCGGGCAATCAGCGGCTTATCTCCGCCGCGCCCCCGGGCCCCAGCGGGCCAACTGCGGGCCGCGTCCGCATCTGCATCCGCTTCCCCGCCGCCCCACCCGGCCCTGGTCCAGCTTTTTTCCCTTTTCGCCTCTTCCCCTTTTCCCCTTTTCGCACCAGCGCTTCCTGTGGTATGATTATGCTAAGGGTTACGACAGGCTCGGATGAATCGTCGCAAGTTACTCAAAAAACTTGCCCAAGGCAACCTTCGCAATGTGGCTTTTGCGGATATGTCGCTTTAGTCGGTGGCTTTGGCTTCACGCTCCAACGCACCCGGGGTAGCCATCACATCTTCGTTCATCCAGATATCCCGGAGTTGATCAACCTCCAAGAGGTGGGCGGGGAAGCGAAACCTTACCAAATCCGGCAGTTCCTTCGCCTCGTAGAAAAGTATAATATCAGCTTAGGGGACTCTGAATGACCGACTATCATATCAACATCTTTTACAGTGACGCAGACGGCGGCTATATCGCGGATATCCCCGACCTGGATTCCTGCTCGGCCTTCGGGGACACCCCGGAAAAGGCTTTGGCTGAGGTGGAGCAGGCTAAACAAGCCTGGCTCGATGCGGCTCGCCACTCCGGCAAACCCATCCCGCCGCCCCGCTACCGCCCCGTTATTTATCAGGTGGCCCGTTAGGGCAAACCCCGAATACTGCCCATAAAAAAACCCGGAAGTCGTCACCGACCCCCGGGCAAATCCCGACCCTGCCTATCTTTTTACTGACTACTGGCTACTGACTACTGGCCACTGCCTAATGGCAACTGGCTTTTTCTACTTCTTTTCTTCCTCCATTTTGCCCTTGCCCTTGGTCTTGGTGCCGCACATGGGGCAGAGGATATCGATCTCTTTTTCGTCCCCGATGAACTTCTCTTTGAGCTTCTCCGGCCCCAAAAAGGAGATATCCCCGCAGGCGCAGGCCGGACACTCCGCGTGCACGATAAATTTCTTCCTCGCCATATGTCCTCCGCTTCTCTAGATGATGAGTCCGGGTTAATCCCGGTCCACGTCTCGTTATAACCGTCTTCTTTCATATAAGTATTGCCGCTCCGGTAGGCAAGGGGCGGGGGACCTCCCGGCCGTTCTTTCTTCCCGGGGTTTAGCCGCGTTCTCGCGATTTTTCTCTTTTCGCCTCTTCCCCTTTTCGCCTTTTCGCCCCCTCTCCCCCTTCCCCTTTTCGCCTTCTATGCTATCATCTGATAATCACTCATCTTATTTCTTGGAGGCCCCATGGACATCCTCGCCAGCCTCGCCCCCATCTTTAAGCCCAAGAGCGTCGCCGTCATCGGCGCCTCCACCGCGCCCGGCAAGCTGGGCCACGACATCCTGGCCAACCTGAAAAACGGCGGCTTCCCCGGGGCCCTGTACCCCATCAACCCCAAGGCCGCCGAAATCCTGGGCCTGCCGGTCTATAAAAGCATTGCCGACACCCCTGCGGCTCCGGACTTGGCCGTGGTGGTGATCCCCGCCCGGCTGGTCGCCGCC
>JBAZKX010000387.1:0-3241 GCA_041650575.1 Desulfobaccales bacterium | reverse complement strand
GGGGGTTGGCCTTGAAAAAGGCGTTGATTTCCCGCATCTTCTGGGAGATCAGGAGCGGCACCTGTTCGGTGGGCTGGCAGTGGGCATGAATCCAGCGCCCCAGGCAGACCGGGCAGACCCCGGGATACTTGAACCAGACGATATCCGAGGGGCTGGTGTTGATAAAAGGCACCAGTCTTACCGCGTCGCTGGTGTTTTTGGCCGGTTCCTGGGTGACCCGCCGGGCGAAGGTGAGCCACCACACTACCACTTCGCCCAATTCCCGGGCCACTTTGTGCCAGCGGTTTTTGCGCACTTCCTCGCACACTTCGGTGGCATGGGACAAGACGTGAATCCAGACCAGCCAGATGGGACGGTCTTTGTCCTGGGGCCAGATGCTGCCGATAACCTCGGCGTACTCTTCGATGGACGCGTCAACAGGATTCAATAACAGGTTGGTGGCCAAAGGTTCGGCCCGCAAAATATTGGTCATGATAACCTCCTAAAGGAGATATCCCCTGCGTTTCCCCTCTTGCCGGGGGAAACTCGCTCTCTTGGTTAAGTTTGGGGAGATTTGCCGGTTAAGGCTAAAGGTCAGTCCGTCGAGCCGCAGTCGGCTCCGCATGCCTGATTTTTAAAGGTTAGGTTAAACATAAAAACTCGGCGTCACCCGGTCAAGGTCTGAACCGTTAGCATTGGGTTAAAATTGCTGGAGATGGGCTCGGCCGGCTTAGAATTGTCTCAGGAAGCGCAGGTCGTTGTCGAAGAAGAGGCGGATGTCGTCAATGCCGTATTTGAGCATGGCGATGCGTTCGATGCCCAGCCCGAAGGCGAAGCCGGTGTAAATTTCGGGGTCGTAGCCCACGGCCTCGAACACCGCGGGGTGGACCATGCCGGAGCCCAGGACCTCGAGCCAGCCCGTGGTCTGGCAGACCCGGCAGCCTTCCCCCCGGCAGATGACGCACTCGATGTCCACTTCGGCGCTGGGTTCGGTGAAGGGAAAGTAGCTGGGCCGGAAGCGCACCCCCACCTCGGGGCCGAACATCTGGTGCACGAACGCGGTGAGGACCCCCTTCAAATCGGCGAAGGTCACGCCCCGATCCACCAGCAGCCCTTCCACCTGGTGGAACATGGGGGAATGGGTGATGTCGGAGTCCCGGCGGTACACCTTGCCCGGGGCGATGATGCGCACCGGCGGCCGGCGCTTTTCCATGGTGCGGATCTGCATGGGGGAGGTGTGGGTCCGCAGCAGCACTTTATCGTCGAAGTAAAAGGTATCCTGCATGTCCCGGGCCGGGTGGTCCGGCGGCAGGTTGAGGGCCTCGAAGTTATACCAGTCCAGCTCCACTTCCGGGCCTTCCACCGCCTCGAAGCCCAGGTGCAGGAAGATGTCGCAGACCTCGGCCATGATCTGGTTCAAGGGGTGGAGACGGCCCCGGGGGGAGCGCCGCCCCGGCAGGGTGACGTCCACCGCGGTGGCGGCCAGCCGGCGGGCCGCGGCCTTGAGGGCCTGCAGGGCCTGGTCCAGGGCTTCTTCCAGGGCCGCTTTGGCCCGGTTGGCTTCCTGGCCGACGCGCCGGCGGACCTCAGGGTCCAATTGCCCCAGGCTCCGCAGGACGCCGGTCAGAGACCCCTTGCGGCCCAGGTATAGGACCCGCAGGGACTCCAACTCCTCGGGATTCTTGGCCTCCTTGATCGCCAGGAGCGCCGCGGCTTCGAGATCCTTAACTTCCATAGCAGTAAGCAGTCGGTAGCCGATGGTCAGAAATATAGGGCGTGCCGGGCTCGCCGATGGATGGCGGCCAGGGACAGCCCTAGATCTGACTCATGGAGAGCGGCGGCTGGCTATTGGCCGCTCTTGGAGAGCTCGGCGACCCGGGCGAATCCTTGGGGATCGAAGATCGCCAGGTCGGCCAGGACTTTGCGGTCCAGGTTGATCTGGGCCCTTTTCAGGCCGCCGATGAATTTGCTGTAGGACAGGCCCAGGGGCCGCAGGGCCGCGTTGATGCGGACGATCCACAGGCTGCGGAACTCACGTTTCCGCACCTTGCGGTCCCGGTAGGCAAAGGTCAAGGCCCGTTCCACGGCCTCCCGGGCGGAGCGGTACAGCCGCCGCCGGCCGGCGCGGAAGCCCTTGGCCATCCCCAGGAATTTTTTCCGGCGCGCCCTCGAGGCGACGCTTTTCTTTACGCGTGGCATAACGGACTCCTATCTAGAGATACGGCAACAGGCGCTTGAGGCTCTGGGCCTCCGCCGCGGCCATGTAGGCCGGCTGGCGCAACTGCCGCTTCCGCTTGGCGGATTTGCTGGTCAAGATGTGGCTGGTATAGGGCTGCTTGTGTTTCAGGCGGCCTTTGCCCGTGGCCTTGAAGCGCTTCGCCGCTCCCCTATGGGTTTTCATTTTGGGCATGGATTAACCTCGTGCGTTGATAGCAATGCCGGACGCCGAGCCGGCGGCCGGTTGAATTTCAAGCTCAGGGCACTAATTTTCAGCGAACAGGCAAAATTACATTTTATACTCTATTTGTCACATTTTAACAATATATCTGCAAAAAAATCCTTTCCCTAGGCCACCGGTGCGGTGGATCATAGCCGTTACCCCGGGAATGGCTCAGAATTACTTGGGAGTCACGATCATGGAGAGGTTCCGGCCTTCCAGCTTGGGATTCTGTTCTATGGTTCCCACCTCGGCCAGGGCTTCGGCCATCTGGGCCAGAATCCGAAAGCCGCGGTCCGTGTGGGCAATCTCCCGGCCCCGGAAGATCACCGAGATCTTGACCTTATCCCCTTCGGCCAGAAAGCGCCGGGTATTTTTCAGCTTGAAGCCCATGTCGTGTTCCTCGATCTTGGGGCGCACCTTGATTTCCTTGACCTGGATCGTGGTGGCCTTACGCCGGGCTTCCTGCTGTTTTTTACTCTGCTCGTACTTGTACTTCCCATAATCCATGACGCGGCAGACCGGCGGGCTGGCCTGGGGTGCTACTTCCACCAGGTCCAGGTGCGCCTCCGCCGCATGGGCCAGGGCCTCTTTGATGGGCATGACGCCGAGCTGTACCCCTTCGGCGTTGATGAGCCGCACCTCCGGCACCCTGATCTGCTCATTGATCCGTACTCGTTGCTGCTTCTGGATGGCCGTCACCTCCTGTTAGGATGAAGAACTGGCGGGAGACGGAATCCGGGACTCTTCCTTGAGGCGCTCAATAAACGCCTCCAGGGAAACGCCCTTCAATTCCGTACCGTCCCGCAGGCGGGGCGCCAGGGT
>JBAZKX010000386.1:0-3242 GCA_041650575.1 Desulfobaccales bacterium | reverse complement strand
CAGCAGGCGGAGCCGGACCTCCAGGCGGCGGCCGCGGCAGGCGGCGCCTGGGTGGTGTCCGCTTCCGGCCTGGGAGGATCGTTTGCCTGCGATCTCGACCCCCAAGCTGACTTCTTCCCGGGCCAGGGCGGCGTGGCCGGTTTGTTGAAGACTGCGGCCCTGGAATTACCCGAGGTCAAGGTGAAGTGCGTGGACCTGGATGTGGAGGAAGCGCCTGAGGCCATGGCGGATCACCTCCTGGCGGAGATCGCGGCGGACGACGAGGCCGTGGAAGTCGGGTATCGCCAAGGCCGCCGCCTGACCCTGGCTTTGCAGGAAACGCCTCTCCTTGATGACGGCGAGAACGGCCTGCGCCTGGATGGCTCGTCCGTCATCCTGGTTACCGGCGGCGCCCGGGGGATCACCGCGGTGGTGACCAGGGAACTGGCTCGAAAATACCGGCCCACCCTGGTTCTGGCAGGTCGGACCCCGTTACCCGCGGAGCAGGAAGATCCTGAGACTGCCGGATTGACCGAGCCCCAAGCCTTGAAAGCGGCCCTGGCTGCCAGACAACGGGGCAAGGGACGGCCGGCCAAACTCCCGGAAGTGGAAACCGCCTACCGCAATCTCTTAAAGGAGCGGGAGATTCGGGCCAGCCTGGCTGACCTCCGGGAGACCGGCGCCCAGGCGGCTTATGTTCAGGCGGAGGTGCGGGACCCGGCCGCGGTCGGGGACCTCCTGGATCAAATTTACCGCGACTACGGACGGCTGGATGGCGTCATTCATGGGGCCGGGGTCATTGAAGATAAACTGCTAAAGGATAAATCCTGGGATTCCTTTGACCGCGTCTTCGGGACCAAGACGGAGAGCGTCTTCATTCTGAGCAAAAAGCTCCGCCCTGAAACCCTCAAATTTCTGGTCCTGTTCTCCTCGGTGGCCGGGCGTTTTGGCAACCGGGGGCAGGCGGATTATACCGCGGCCAACGAAATCTACAATAAACTGGCGATATATCTGGACCGGAAGTGGCCCGGGAGGGTCTTGACCATCAATTGGGGCCCCTGGAAAGGCGCCGGCATGGTATCGGCCCAGGTGCAGAGACAGTTTGAAGAACGGGGCGTGGCGTTGATCGAGCCGGCCGCAGGGGCCCGGGCCTTCGATTTGGAACTACGGCGCGGCCGCAAAGGGGAAGGGGAACTGCTGCTGGGCGAAGGTCCCTGGCGGCAACTGGCCTCACCGCCCCGGCCGGAGATGGACAGCCTCCCCTCTCTGCCGTTGTTGCATCATCTCACCACCTGTAGGAAAACCAACGGCCATCTGGAGATTGTCCGGCGCTTGGACCCGGATTATGACCTTTACCTGAAGGACCATCGCCTGGACTTGAAGCCGGTGTTACCAGCCGCCATGGCCATCGAATTCATGGCGGAGGCGGCCCGGCTTGACTACCCGGAATGGCAGGTGGCCGGTCTCAAAGGGGTGCGGGTTTATAAGGGGATCGTCCTCACTGAGCCGTATCAGGATATCAGGATTCTCGTGGGCGGGCCCGTCCCGGTCTCTCAGCCGCCGGCCACGATGGAAATTGAGGTGGTCATCAAGGGGCCCGCCCCGGCTGAACCGATATTTTACCGGGGAACGGTGGTCCTGAGCCGGAAGCCGTTTCTCCCGGAACCGCACCGGCTGCCGCCGGAGTCGGATTTCCAGGATTTCGGCCTGTCCGCGGCCGAAGCCTACCAGCGGTTTACCTTCCACGGTCCCAGATTCCAAAATATCCGGAGCATCGAGGGGATCAGCGAGAAAGGGATGATCACCACGGTGACGCCTTCCACCCCCGGGTCCTGCCTGGCCGGTTCACCCTCGGGCCAGTGGCTTATCGACCCCGTGGCGCTGGATTGCGGTCTCCAATTGGCCTTGCTCTGGGGCCGGGCCTATCTCGACATTACCCCCCTGCCTTCGAGTTTCAAGGAGATCTGGATTTACCAACCTTTGGAGGCCGCCGAGACGCTGCACTGTTTTTATGAGGTGCTGAGAGAATTCGGCCACAGTACCGTGAATGCCAATATTTATTTCTTCGATCAGGAAGGCCGCCTCCGGGCGCTGGTAAAAGACTTTGAATCCACCGGCAGCAAGGCGTTGAATCGCCTGGCCGGCTCGCAGCTTCGGGAACTACCTTCCCATAAAGGGGTTGGCCTGGATGGCTGAACTGGGCTTGACAGAGAGTAAGGCCTCCGGGCGCGGGGATGTGGCCATTATCGGGATGGCCTGCATCTTCCCCAAGGCCCCCGATTTGCAGACTTTCTGGCAGAACATCGTCTCCAAGGTCGATGCCATCGGGGATCCGCCGGCAGACAGCCTGACCAATAAGGCCTATGACCCCGCCTCTACCGCCAATAACCGGATTTACTGCAAGCGGGGGGGTTACTTACAGGACCTGCCCCCGTTCAATCCCGCCGACTTCGGGATTATGCCGGTGGCTCTGGAGGGGTCGGAACCCGAACACTTCATGGCCCTCAAGGTAGCCTACGATGCCCTGGCGGACGCGGGTTTTCCCGACAAGCCCTTTAATCGGGAACGCACCGGAGTCATCCTGGGACGGGGCACCTTTGTTAACCGGGCCTATATCAGTATGTTGCAGCATGTCCTGGTGGTGGACCAAACCATCGAGATTCTTCATGAGTTGCATCCGGAACACACCCCGGCGGAACTGGAGGCCATCCGAGCCAGGCTCAAGGCCAGCCTGCCGCCCTTCACCCCCGATACCGCGCCCGGCCTGCCCCACAGCGTCATGGCCGGGATTATCGCCAACCGGCTGGACTTGAAGGGTCCCGCCATGGTGCTGGATGCCGCCTGCGCCTCCTGCCTGCTGGCTTTGGAAATGGGCATGCGGGACTTGCTGACTGGGAGGTGCGACGTCAGCCTGATCGGCGGGGTCCAAATCTCGACTCCGGCCCCCATCCACATGCTGTTCACGCAACTGGGGGCGCTTTCCCGCCTCCCCCACCTGCGGCCCTTTGACCGGCAAGCCGACGGCACCATGCTGGGGGAAGGCATCGGCATGATGGTTCTCAAGCGCAAAGAAGACGCCATCCGGGACGGCCATCGGATTTACGCTCTGGTTAAAGGGGTAGGAGCCTCCAGCGACGGCAGAGGCAAGGGTCTGCTGGCGCCTCAGGTGGAAGGGGAAGAACTGGCCTTGCGGCGGGCCTATGAGGCGGCGGCGGTGAGTCCGGACAGCATCGGCCTGATCGAGGCCCACGGCACCGCCCTGC
>JBAZKX010000385.1:0-3260 GCA_041650575.1 Desulfobaccales bacterium | reverse complement strand
GTCGCGGTCCTCGCCACCATGGAGGCCAAGGGCAAGGGCGCCAGCGGCGGCATCTTCAAGACCCATCCGCCCACCGCCGACCGCCTGGCCAAGGTCAAGACCCTGGCCCGCGAGACCCCGGCGGCCGCCAAAGGCGAGGCTATCCGGACCGAACGGTTTAAGGAGATGCTGTCTTAGGCGATTAAATTTGCGGGGAGGGCCGGGGGACTGGTTGCCATATCGTCTGTGGTTCCTCTGCCCTCTCCTCACACTCCTCTCCCCCCCCTGTAAGGGATTGGGGGCGCCGGCCTGGAGAAGGCGGAGGCCATCCGAGAGGACTGTTTCCTCGGCTCACTCGCCTGTTTTCGCCGGAGTTGTCTTTTTTCCTTTAATCCTAAAGATGCTGTCGACTTTAAAAGGTTGCGGCATTGGCTCGGGCTTCAGGCCGGTAGGTTTTCCCGAACTACCCGCTTCCAATTCCCGGACCCTCCAGGTCGCATACCTGCTCTCTTTTTCCTGGGACGGGGTGGCGCCTTTGAGGACGGCTTGGTAATCGGCCAGGGCCTTTTGGCGTTCTCCGGTTTTTTCATAGGCCTGGGCCCGGAATAAGAGAGCCTGCAATTCCTCCCGTTCCATCTTCGGGCCCACGTTTATTCCCCGATTTAAAACAGCGATGGCCTGCTGATACTCGCCTCTGTCAAAATATATAACCCCCAAGAGGAAGTAGCCTTCTATCCTCCGGGGATTGACCTTCACTCCCCGATTGAAGTCGGCCAACGCTAGATCGGTTTCCCCTCCGGTCAGATAAGCCATGCCCCGGCTGAGAAAAAACTCAAAGGTGTTGGGGTTAAGCTCGATGGCTTTGTTGAAATCCTTGATCGCCTGGCCGCTTAAACCTTTGCCGATTAGCGCAGAACCTCGTCCCCAATACGCCATGGCCAGTTGTGGATCGAGCTGGATTGCCCGCTCAAAATCCTCTTGAGCCAGGTCATACCGGCGTTGGGTATTGCGGATCAGCCCACGGTTGGCATAAGCGTCGGCATCTTTGGGGTCGAGTTCGATGGCCCGGTTGAAATCGGCCATAGCCATATCAAAACGATTTAATCGTTTGTAGGCTATGCCCCGGTCAGTATAAGCCTGGCTGAGTTTGGGGTCGAGTTCCAGGGCTTTGGTATATTCTTGAAGAGCCTTTTCGTTTTGACCCTGGGCCAGATCTTCATTTCCCCGGCTATAGAACTCTTGCGGCGTTTCGGGGGCTTGAATTTCTGTTTTCATCGGAGCCTGCGGGGCGCAGCCCCAAAGGACCCCTGCCACGAGCAAAAGCACAAAATATCTTGCGGCCCTCATCGACATCCTCCTCCTTTATCGAGTCCCTTTGAGGCCACAGTTATTCACATTGAAATATAATATAATAATTTTGCCAAATTATTCAATTAAACTTTAAATAAAATAAGGTGAGCCTGGATCTTTTTTTATCTGAAAAAATATTATTGAACTTTGATTTTTCCGGGATTCTGCCGGCTCGCCTGCAGATAGAAAATCACCGGCACCACGATCAGGGAAAAGGCGGTGGAGGCGAAGAGCCCGAAGATAAAGGACCAGGCCAGGCCCGAGAAGATGGGGTCCAGGGTGATGACCCAGGAGCCGAACATGGCGGCCAGGGCGGTGAGCACGATGGGCCGGAAGCGCACCGCGCCGGAGCGCAGCACCGCTTCTTCCAGCGGATAACCCCGGTCCAGGTGGTGGTGGATGAAGTCGATGAGGATGATGGAGTTGCGCACCACGATGCCCGCCAGGGCGATCATGCCGATCATGGCAGTGGCGGTGAAGTAGATGGGGTTGGCAAAACCTTGGACCGGGCTGGTGAAGAGCAGATTCAGCAGGGCGAATCCGGGCATCACCCCGATCATGGTCAGGGGGATGGCCACCATAATCACCAGGGGCATGGTGTAGGACGACGTCTGCAGCACCAGCAGGATATAGATGCCCACCAGGGCCCCGGCAAAGGCGATCCCCAGGTCCCGGAAGACCTGCACCGTAATCTTCCACTCCCCTTCCCCGGCGTAGTTGACCCGGTAACCCGGCGGCGGCGGGGTCTTGTCCGTGTCGCCCATAAGGTCCAGGATGGCGTTCACGGGACTCGCCCCCGCGGTATCCCCGGTGACGAACACCACCCGTTCCAGGTTTTTCCGCATGATGGATTTAGGGGCCGAGTCCAGGTCGAACTGCCCCAGTTCCTGCAAGGGTACCATGCCACCCTGGGGATTCTTAAAATAGAGCTGACCCAGGCTGAGGGTGGAAGAGCGCCATGCCAGGGGGCCGCGCAGAAAAATCTCCAGCGGCAGGCGCTCACTGGCCGCGTGCACCCGGCCCACCGCCTCCCCGGCCTCGGCCACCGCCAGGCCCCGGGCGATCTGGGCCTGGCTCAGGCCGCTCAAGGCCGCCTTCTGCCGGTCCACCAGAAACCGGAAGCGGGGTTCGGCGGTCTCCACTGTGGTGTCCACATCCACCACGCCTTTGGTCTTCAGGAAGTATTCTTTCACCCGATCCGCTTCCGTGATGAGGCTGGCGTAAGACGCCCCCGGCGGCCCATAGACTTCCCCCACCAGGGTCTGGAGCACCGGCGGCCCCGGCGGCACTTCGGCGATCTTGAGGCGCACCTTGTATTTTTGGGCGATCTCCTCCATGGTCGGGCGGATCCACAGGGTGACCGCGTGAGACGCCGCCGACCGGCGCTCCTTCTCCGCCAGATTGACCCGAATCTGGCCCACCCACGGCCCTTGCATGAGATAGTAATGGCGCACCAGGCCGTTGAAGTCGATGGGCGCGCCCTCCCCGGCGAAGGTGACCACGTTGTCCACCTCGGAGACCGTGGTCAGGTAGCGCCCGAACTCCTTCAGGGCCTGCTGGGTGGACTCCAGGGGAGTGTCGTTGGGCGTATCCGCCACCACCAGAAAATCGTTCTTGTTGTCGAAGGGCAGCATCTTCAGCGGCACCAGCCCCACCACCAGCAACAGCACCGAGACCACCAACAGCCCCACCACCCCCAGGAGGAAGAAGTGGCTCAGGCGGCGGCTTTCCAACAGCGGCGTCATGATGCGGGTATAGACCCGGTAGATCCAGGTCTCCTCCAGGACAAAAGGTTTTTCCTCCTTGCCGTACTCCTTTTTGAGGAAATGATAGGTGGCCCAGGGGGTGACGGTGAAGGCGATGAGCAGGCTCATGAGCATGGCCAGGGGCACGTTCAGGGGCATGGGGCGCATGTAAGGGCCCATCATGCC
>JBAZKX010000384.1:0-3264 GCA_041650575.1 Desulfobaccales bacterium | reverse complement strand
ACCACGTGGGGTTTGTGGTCAACTTCCTGTTCTCGTACGAGGACCTGCGCCCCGCCAACGTGCTGTCGTTCATCGACATCATAAGGCTCGCGACCTCGACAAGGCTGAAGCCGGTCCATTTTGTATCGAGCTTCTCGGTCCTGCTCACAAAGGAGTACGCGGGAAAACGGGTGGGAGAGGATGAAAAGCTGTTCCCGGCGGAGGGCGGCTACCGCGAGGGCAAGCGGGCCTGCGAGCGGCTGGCGGGCCAGGCGCGCAGGCGCGGGCTCAGCGTGAACATCTACAGGCCGCCGTTCATAGGATGGCATCGCAGCACGGGCTACTACAACGAACGGGATTTCCTGATCAAGCTCATCCACGGATGTCTTCAGCTGGGATGGGCCCCCGACCTCGATGTGCTGTTCTACATCACGCCTGTCGACTACATAAGCTCTTCCATCGTCAGGTTGTCGTGCGACCCCGGTGCGGCAAACAGCAACTTCAACGTGCTTTCAAGTCCGGTCGGCATCCCGTGGACCGTTCTGGTGGGGATGATCAACGAGGCCGGCGGCACCCTCAAGGTGGAGCCGTTCGCCGGATGGCGCGCGAGGCTCCGCAAGGCCGGGCCGCAAAACCCTCTGCACATCTTCTTCCCCGCGATGCGCGACGACATGGAGGAGCGCGGATCGGCGGTGATGGATCTGTTCCACCGCGATTCGGCGCCAAGCGAGATAGGGCTTGGGTCGCTGACAGGAAGGCTGGGTCAGCCGCCGGAGGACACGGCCGTAAACGCGGCCCAGATGAGGGCGTTCATCAAAAGGCTCATCTGACCAGAAGGCGCACGTGCAGGTCGCCGGTGTTTCCTTCGGGGTCGGATATCCCCATCCTTGAAAGCCGGAGGATCTGGCCGTCGTGCACCCCCCTGGGGACCTTCACCGTGTACCGGCCGGTGAGCCCGGGGATCTCCATGACCACCCCGGAGGCCGCATCCGAGACGCTGATGACCGCCTCGCAGGTTATGTCCAGGCCGCTTCGCCTGAAGACCGGGTGCGGGAGGAGCTCAACGCTGACCGTCAGCGCGCCGTACCCGTCCCTGCGCGTGTAGTGACCGCCCCGGGGGACCGAGATCTCATCGGCGGCGGCGGCGCCGGGGGGGATGGCGACTTTTATCGTCGATGCCTCCCCGAACGTGCCCGTGCCCCGGCATACACGGCACCGGCTTGTCACCAGAAAACCGGTGCCTTTGCAGAACCGGCATATGACCTCGATGCCCTCGAACCCGGGGATGGCCGGGCGGGCCCCCATCCCTCCGCAAAAAGAGCACGGCGCAGGCATCACCTTGCGGGCGTCGCCTGTCCCGCGGCACGAAGGGCACGCCATCAGCCTGCGGTAGCTTATTATCTTCTCGACCCCGGCGGTCGCCTCCTCGAGCGTAAGCTTTACGCTGGTCCTGGCGCCGAAGCCTCCGGGCGGCGGGAACCTTACCCCTGCGACCTTCCCCAGCGCCTTGAGAATGAACCCCGCCACCGGGATGGCGTCAAGGTTGAGCGGCGGCATGCTGAAGGCGCTGTCGATCGTTCCGAAGGTATCGAACCTGGCGCGTTTTACCTCGTCCGAGAGGACCGTGTAGGCCTCATTGAGCTCCTTGAAGCGGTCCTCCGCGGCGCGGTTGCCGGGGTTCTTGTCGGGGTGCCACTGGTGGGCCAGGCGGTGAAACCGCCGTTTTATCTCTTCAGGCGTGGCGTCGCGCGGGACGCCAAGCGTGCGGTAGAAGTTTTTCTTCAACGGATCAGGCGCCCCCCTGCGGGTTCAGGCTCCCGGATGCGTAGAGCATCTCGGTCAGCCTGTATGCGGCTTTTTCAAACTCGGGGTAGCCTTCCCGCAGCTGGTCCAGCTCCTCCCTTGAGATGATGTCCTTCATCTTTCCCATCATCTCCTTAAGCTCTTCAATCAACTGTGCATCCAGCTTGTCCTTGTACTCTTCCATGGCCCGCTGTGTGGTGTAGAGCAGGCCCTCGGTGTTGTTCTTCAGCTCGACGAGCTCCTTGTACCTGAGGTCGTCGTCGTGGTGTGTCTGGGCCTCTTCGACCATCCGTTCGATGTCGGCCTTGGACAGCCCGCTTGTAGCGGTGATCTTGACGGTCTGCTCCTTGCCGGTCCCCAGGTCCTTGGCCGACACATGCACTATCCCGTTGGCGTCTATGTCGAAAGACACCTCGATCTGCGGCATCCCGCGCGGTGCCGGCGGTATCCCCATAAGCTGGAAGCATCCCAGAAGCTTGTTGTCCCTTGACAGCTCGCGCTCGCCCTGGAGGACATGCACCTCCACGAACGCCTGGTTGTCGGAGGCGGTCGAGAAGATCTGTGCGCGCTTGGCCGGGATCGTGGAGTTGCGTTCGATGATCTTTGTGAAGATCCCGCCCGAGGTCTCCACGCCCAGGGAAAGCGGTGTCACGTCGAGCAGGAGGACGTCCTTGACCTCCCCGGTGAGCACCCCGCCCTGGATCGCCGCCCCAATCGCCACCACTTCGTCGGGGTTGATCCCCCTGTGCGGCTCGCGTCCGAAGATCTTGCGGACCTTCGCCTGCACCAGCGGCATCCTGGTCATACCGCCCACCAGCACCACCTCGCGCAGCTTGTCGGGGGTGATGCCGGCGTCGGAGAAGCACTTGCGGCACGGCGCCTCGCAGCGGTCGACCAGGTCCTCGGTTAGCGACTCCAGCTTGGCGCGCGTGAACGGGACCTGAAGGTGCCTGGGCCCGGTCTTGTCCGCCCAGATGAACGGTACGTTCACCTCGGTCTCCATCGAGGAGGAAAGCTCGTGGCGGGACTTCTCCGCAGCCTCCTTCAGGCGCTGCAGCGCCATCCGGTCGGTGCGCAGATCGAAGTTGCTGTCGCGCTGGAACTCTCCGGAGAGGAAGTCCACCACGCGCTGGTCAAAGTCCTCGCCACCCAGAAATGTGTCGCCGTTGGTGGCCTTTACTTCGAATACGCCGTCCGTGATGTCGAGGATGGTGATATCAAAGGTGCCGCCGCCCAGGTCGAACACCGCGATCAGGCCGTTTTCCTTGTTGTCCAGGCCGTAGGCGAGCGCGGCGGCAGTGGGCTCGTTTATCACACGGAGTACGTTGAGCCCGGATATGGTGCCGGCGTCCTTGGTTGCCTGCCGCTGGGAGTCGTTGAAGTATGCGGGGCATGTTATGACGGCGTCCACAACCTTTTCGCCCAGGTAGTCCTCGGCAATCTGCCGCATCTTTGTCAGCACCGCCGCCGAGATCTCCTGCG
>JBAZKX010000383.1:0-3277 GCA_041650575.1 Desulfobaccales bacterium | reverse complement strand
CAACCATCACCTCGAACCGCACCTGTTCGTCGTCCTGGGGGCCACCAGCGACCTGATGCGGCGCAAACTGCTGCCGGCCCTCCACCGCCTCCGCGCCGGGGGAGCCATTCACAGCCAGCTTATCATCCTGGGGGTGTCCCGGAAGGCGGGATTTACCGATGCGGACTTTCGAGCCCTGGCCCGGGAGGCCCTGATCGCCGCTGACCCGGCTCAAACCGACATCGAACAGTGGTGCGACGAATGCCTTTACTTTCAAAGCCTGGGAGCCGGCAGCTCCGAAGATTTTCAAGCCCTGGCGGCCTGCATCCGGGCTCTGGAGCAGCAGCACACGTTGCCGGGTAACCGGGTGTTCTATCTGGCCCTGCCGCCCGCCAAGTTTATGCCCACCATTGCCGGCCTAGGCCAGGCCGGTCTCAACCGGGGGCCGGGTTGGACCCGCCTGGTGGTGGAAAAGCCCTTCGGCAATGACCTGGCTTCGGCCCAAGCCCTGAATGAACAGATCCACGGCGTCTTCGACGAATCCCAGGTTTACCGCATTGATCATTACCTGGGCAAGGAAACCGTCCAGAATCTTTTGGTCTTTCGGTTCGCCAACGCTATTTTTGAGCCCCTGTGGCACCGGAACCTGGTGAAGAGCGTCCAGATCACCGTGGCGGAGAGCCTGGGGGCCGGCGGCCGGGCCGGCTACTACGACCAGACCGGAGCCCTGCGGGACATGGTGCAGAACCACCTCACCCAGCTCCTCACCCTCACCGCCATGGAAGTCCCGGTGGGCTTCGACGCCGAGAGCATCCGCGCCGAAAAAGCCAAGGTCCTGCGGGCCATTGCGCCGGTGAAGCCGGAACACGTGACCTACGGCCAATACCTCCGAGGCGCCATTAACGGCCAGTCGGTGCCGGGGTACCGGGAAGAACCCCAAGTCAACCCCAACTCCCATACCGAGACCTTCGTGGCCCTCAAGCTCTACGTGGAAAACTGGCGATGGGAGGGGGTCCCCTTTTACCTGGTGACCGGCAAGCGCCTGCCCCGCCGCTTCACCCAGATCGCCGTCACCTTCCGGTGTCCGCCGGTGTGGGTCTTTGACTCCCACTATACCGGCACCTGCAGCCCCAATGTCCTGGTGTTCACCGTCCAGCCCGATGAAGGTTTCGACCTCAAATTTGAAGTGAAGGCCCCGGGGGAACCCCTGGAGCTTAAGACCCAGCGTCTCCGCTACCGCTATGCCGAAGAGTTTGCCCCCCTGCCTGAGGCCTATGAGACTCTGCTCCTGGATATCATGTCCGGCGACCAGACCCTGTTCGTCCGGGCTGACGAAGTGGAGTGGGCCTGGCGCATCTATGCCCCGGCCCTGGACCCGCCGCCCGCGGCCGTGCTCTCCTATCCCGCCGGCGCCTGGGGCCCAAAGGGCGCCGAAAGCTTCATGGAATGGCCGGACCCGACTTTGCTATATCGCTGATTTTTTGGTATAAAGTTGAGTGGACGGCCTGGATCTTTGGGCGTTTACGAGAAACAATCAGCGGGAATTGCTTCCAAACCAATAATCTCAGGAATCAACCATGTGGGTCGCCGCGCTTCAGCTTAGTTCCACTCCGGATATCGAGGCTAATCTGGGTCGGACTCAGGCCTTGATCGAGGAGGCCGTCTCCCGGGGCGCCCAATTGGTAGCCTTGCCGGAGCATTTCGCCTGTTACGGCAGTGCGGCCGACACCGCCGCGGCGGCTCAGCCCGTGGACGGACCGTTGGTGACCGGCTTCCGGGAGTTGGCCGGGAAACTGGGCATCTTTGTCCTCATGGGCTCCTTCCCCGAACGCGTTCCCGGCAAAGCCCGGCCCTACAACACCAGCCTGCTGTTGGGCCCCCGGGGCCAGATCCTGGCCGGTTACCGCAAGATGCACCTGTTTGACGTCGATCTACCCGGCGCCCCGGCTCATCGGGAGTCGGAGTGGACCCACCCGGGCGACGAGGTCGTGACCGCGCCGCTGCCGGGCCTGCCGTTTACCGCAGGGCTGGCCATCTGCTATGACCTGCGCTTTCCCGAACTCTTCCGGGCCCAGGTCAAGGCCGGAGCCAACCTGATCCTGCTGCCCGCGGCCTTTACCGCCACCACCGGCCGGGACCACTGGGAAGTCCTGCTCCGGGCCCGGGCCATTGAAAACCAGGCCTACGTGGTGGCCCCGGCTCAATATGGCCAACACGTGCCCGGCCGGCGCAGTTACGGCCGTTCTCTCGTCATCGACCCCTGGGGGCTGATCCTGGCCCAGGCCCCGGATGGGGAAGGCGTGATCCTGGCTCACCTGGATTATGAGGGCCTTCAGCGCCGGCGCCGGGAACTTCCCTGCCTGCGCCACCGGCGCCTGGGCTGAAATGAGCGAGCAGTGAGCTGTAAGCTGTGAGCAGTAATAGGATCGGGATTGCTTATAAACTTCGCCTCATTTATAACTGCTTTTTATCATAGAACGATTTTCGCACTGCACGTTAATTTTGAACTTTAAACTCATCAATCATGCTTTTGCTGAAAGCTGACCGCTGAAAGCTGAAAGCTCAAAGGAACGCTATGCCGGATTCCTGGCCCAAGTCGGCCTTTCGGGGTATCTTCCGCTGGTACCTCAGTAAATTTCCTCTGCGGGACGGCAAGGCCTATTTCTATGAGCGTCTGCATGGAGCCCTGGCGCCTCCGGACCGCTATGCCGTGGTCCGGCTGGATAAGGGCTTTCGCATGAAGCTGGATCTGGCGGACCCGGAACAGCTCAAGGTCTATTTCTACGGGCACTACCATGAGAGATACGAAGCCGCGCTGGTGCAGCGCCTCTTGACCGACGACGACGTCTTCTGGGATATCGGCGCCAATGTGGGTTATTTCACCCTGGTGGCGGCCACCGCCTTGCAGCAACGGGGGCAAATCGTGGCCTTTGAGCCCGGGGAAAATGCTTACGCCCGCCTGGTGGAAAACCTGGCGCTAAATCCTTATCGCAACATCAAGACCTTGAACGTGGCCGTCAGCGACCGGGAGGGCGAGGCGGTTCTCCATGTCTCCGGCGACATTGCCGACAGCAGCGCCAGTCTCTATGAGCCGGGCCAGACCCGGGGCCGGGGCCAGGCCTGCCGGACGGTGGCCCTGGACCACTTCCTGGAGGCCGAGGGCCTCAGACCTCCCGACCTCATCAAGCTCGACGTGGAAGGCGCGGAGATGGCCGTGCTCCAGGGGGCCCGGGAGCTCCTGGCCCATACTCCGCCCATGTTTTTGATGGAAATGGAAGAAAAGACTCTCGCTGCCGCA
>JBAZKX010000382.1:0-3285 GCA_041650575.1 Desulfobaccales bacterium | reverse complement strand
CCTGAGACCCTACCGGGACCACCCCCGGGTCCTGGGGCTGGCGGAGGTGATGAACTTCCCCGGGCTGGTGGCCGGCGATCCGGACGTTTTGGCCAAGCTGGCCCTGTTTCCCCAGGGACCGGTAGACGGTCATGCCCCGCTGCTCTCGGGCCGCGCCCTCAACGCCTACCGGCTGGCCGGCATCGGCTCGGACCATGAATGCACCACGTTGAGCGAAGCTCAAGAGAAGCTGCGCCTGGGGTTCTCGGTGATGGTGCGGCAAGGCAGCCTGGCCAAAAACCTGGCCGATCTTCTCCCCGCGGTTACCCCGGCCAGCCTGCGCCGCACCATGCTGGTCACCGATGACAGCCACCCCGAAGACCTGGCGCGTCACGGCCACCTCAACCATCTCCTCCGGGAGGCGGTCTCCCTGGGGCTCGCGCCTCTGGCAGCGCTGACCATGGCCACCTTGAATCCGGCGGAGTATTTCCGCCTCCGGGACCGAGGGGCGGTGGCTCCGGGCTTGGCCGCCGATCTGCTGGTAGTGGAGGACCTCACGGAATTTCGCCTCGATAAAGTCTTTAAAAACGGCAACCTACTGGTGGATCAGGGCCGGCTGCTCACCGAGCCGGAAGCTCCTCCGCCGCCGGTCCCGGCCTCCGCCCTGCGCGTCCAAGGCCTCGACCTGGAGGCTTTTTCGCCTCCGGCCGGGGGAGACGTGGTCCAGGTCATCGGCTTGATTCCCGGGCAGTTGCTTACCGACAAGCGCCAGTACCCCGCGCCCATCCGGGACGGCCGGCTGGCCACCGACCCCGGCCGGGACCTCCTGAAGCTGGCCGTGGTGGAGCGGCATCACGGCACCGGCCACGTGGGCCTGGGACTGGTCCAGGGGTTCGGCCTCCCCCAGGGGGCCTTAGCCTCTTCCGTGGCCCACGACTCCCACAACCTCGTGGTAGTGGGGGCCGATGAGGCCGATATGCTTCAGGCGGTGCGCCACCTGGTGGACCTGGGCGGCGGCATGGCGGTGGTGGCCGGCGGGAAGGTTCTGGCCGATCTGGCCCTGCCTATTGCCGGGTTGATGAGCCCGTTACCCCTGGATCAGGTGGCCGCAGCCTATGGCCGCCTCAAGGCCGCGTACCACGCGCTGGGAGGCAGCCTCCCCGACCCCTTCATGGCCCTGTCTTTCCTCGCCCTGCCGGTCATTCCGGCCCTGAAACTGACGGACCTGGGGTTGGTGGACGTGGACCGCTTCCAGGTGGTGCCGCTGTGGGGGGAGAATTAGTTCAAGGTTTAAGGTTTAGCGGAGCCCACCTTGAACCTCGAACTGCCGATTGGAGGAAATATGAGCTTGGTACTGACCGGATCCGAAGTGATGCAGGTTCTGGATATGGACCTGGCGCTGGTTGCAGGCGAAGAGGCCTTCCGGGCCTACGGCGAAGGCCGGGTGAACATGCCCCCCAAGGCCTACTTGACCCTGGCCCAGGGCGACTTCCGGGCCATGTATGGCGAGATTTTTCTGCCCCGGGACCATATCTGCGGCCTGAAATGGGTCAATGTCCATCCCGGCAACCCGGCCAAGGGGCTGTTGACGGTGATGGCCAAGATTCTGCTCAACGACCCGGACACGGGCCTGGAGTTCGCCGACCTGGACGGCACCCATATCACCGATTACCGCACCGGCGCGGCGGGGGGGGTGGCGGTCAAGTATCTGGCCCGAACCGACGCCACCCGAGTGGGACTGATCGGCGCCGGAGCCCAGGCTCGCACCCAGGTGGCGGCCATTCTCAAGGTGCGGTCCATCCGTGAAGTCGTGATCTTCGACCGGCATCTGGAGCACTCCGAGGCCTTCGCCGCCTGGGTGGCGGAGCACTTCGCCATCAAAGCCCGGGCCACGCGCGAGGCCGCCGACGCGGTGGCCGGCCAGGACATCGTGGTTACCACCACCCCCAGCCGCAGTCCGGTGGTGGCCCGGGATTGGGTGTCGCCGGGGACCCATATCAACGCCATCGGCGCCGACGCCGCGGGCAAACAGGAACTGGACCCTGCCATTCTCACCGCCGCCAAAGTGCTGGTGGACGACTGGGCCCAGGCATCCCACTCCGGGGAGATCAACGTGGCCCTGGCCCGGGGCGACCTGACCCGGGAGCAGGTATATGGCATGTTAGGGGAGATTGTCGCCGGGAAGAAGCCGGGACGGGTGACGCCGGAGGAGATCACCGTGTTTGATTCCACCGGGCTGATTATCCAGGATCTGGCCCTGGGATTGGCGGTTTACCAACGTGCCAAGGAAAAGGGCCTGGGGAAGGAGAAGGATTTCTTGAAGTGAGGCTGGGGGAGGGCCAGGGCCTTCTGTCCTGGCCCCCAAGATTGGGTCGCAAGACCCGCAGGGACGACCCCGGCGAGTCGTCCCTACAAGTCCAAGAAGGTCTTAATCTTTTGCAGAATTTCCGGCCTTTGGGCCGGCTCGAAATCCCACATGGTGGTTTGTTGGGGAGCGTCTTTGTCGTCGTCCTGGCAGTCGCCGAACCCGCAGACCGACGGGTTGGCCTTGGGAGGGCCCAGGATCCGGGCCAGATGATCGGTCACCTGGGCCAAATCGCCCCGGACCGGCCAGACGCTGAGGACCACGTGGTCCCGGGCAACCCGCACGTGCAGGTTTAGGGCCCCTTCCGGATCTGGGCGCCCGGCTTCGACGCCTTCGAAGGTCACTCCCCTGCGGTCTTCATTTTCCTTGAAGTCAAATTTTACCGGTAGCATCAGTCGTCATCCTTTGTCGGCGCAACGCTGGCACCAAAGGCCTGTTGGAGTTTCCCGGCGCCGCCCCTTAAGCACCGCGGCGCCGCAGTGTGAGCAGATACCCAGGATCGTGGGCGATCCCGACCCAAAACCGGCAGCCCTGTGGGGCCAAAACCTAGTTTCACGAGGGCGCGTTGCCACCATACCCGGAGAAGAGTGCATTCCATAGCTTGCATTATAGCAAAGTTCCTGCTATTTTCCATAACTCTGAGGAAAAGCCTCCGGGTATTCGGGCTGCATCCCTCCTTTTCCCGCCTGAATTCCGGATCCTGACCGCAGCGTGCAGGCCGGAGGGGGCCGCGATGAATTTTCCTTTTGAAATTTTTCACAAATGCGTGGTATTAATAGACGATCATATACCTCGCAGAACCGGACCAAATCAGAAAATAGATGCATAAGGAGATAGGCGACATGGCCAAGGCAACGAAAAAACGCTATTGCTATGCCTTCGAGGAAGGCGACGGGACCAATAAAAAGCTGCTGGGAGGCAAGGGAGCCGGACTGTGTTCC
>JBAZKX010000381.1:0-3290 GCA_041650575.1 Desulfobaccales bacterium | reverse complement strand
GATCGCCGAGCCCAAGCTATGGCTGCCGAAGATAATGATGGAGGCGGGGCTGGCCACCGGCACTTCCGAGGCCCGGCGTCTCATCACTCAGGGCGGGGTGCAGGTGGACGGAGAAAAGGTTACCGACGCCAATCTGGAATTGGCGGCAGGGAAAATCTATCTCTTGAAGGTGGGCAAACGGCGGTTCAAGCGGGTGACGCTGGCAAGTTAAAGAGCACAAAAAGGGCGACCCGCCGGGTCGCCCCTACAATTTTAGGGGGATGGGGGAAGGCGGCCCTTAGCCCTCTTCCGCAGCTCCTTTTCCTCGGCGTCGCCCCCGGGGCCGGTGGCGGCGGGAACGCCGGCGTTTCGGCGCGGGCAGGGGAACCGGCAGGGCCTCGGGCTGGCAGCGCTCCAGCAATTCGGCCTCGGGCGCGGTTTTAATTTGATGGAGCAGCCAGGTGGCAGGGTACAGGGTCAGGCGGGTCAGGCGGGCCGGAACCGGCTGGTTCTTGGCTAGCAGGGGAACCACTCGCTGTTCCAGGGCCAGCATCTGGGAAACCTCGTCCTGGCGCTGGCGGGGGAACTCGATACCCCCCAGGGCCTCTTTGATCTGTTCCTGGATAAAATCCCTCAGTTCCTTGAAATCCCGGGGGTGGAGCTTCGGCTCGACGAAGGCGCTTAAAAATACCGCCCAGATCAGGCTGTCAGACAGGAT
Organism: Desulfobaccales bacterium; assembly: GCA_041650575.1. Lineage (GTDB taxonomy): Bacteria > Desulfobacterota > Desulfobaccia > Desulfobaccales > 0-14-0-80-60-11 > 0-14-0-80-60-11. Next base: position 2,593 of record JBAZKX010000381.1, on the reverse strand, counting down.
AAAGCCGCCCTCGACCAGGAGGTCCAGCCGGTCGGCCAGCTCCAGGAGGCGGTTTTCTCCCGACTCCTCCAGTTGTCCCACCCAGGACGGGAAAATATCGTAAAACAATCCCGAGGCCAGCATCAGGGCGAAAAAGGGCTGGGCCGCGCCGCTGCGAAAATCCTTGAAGAGTTCATCCCGCACCCGGGCGGGGGGGCAGGTGCGGATGAGGTGGCCCTGGATCCGGATTTCCTCCCAGGCCGCGGCGTCGATGGTAAAGCCGGTGCGGGCGGCATGACGCAGCACCCGCAACATGCGCACCGGGTCGCGCATGAAGCGCAGCGCCGGGTCCCCGATGACCCGGATGCGTCCGGCTTCCAGGTCTTCCATGCCTCCCACGTAATCCACCAGGGAAAAGTCGGCGATGTTGTAAAACAGGCCGTTAATGGTCAGGTCCCGGCGCTGGGCGTCCTCCGCCGGGGTGCCGTAGGTGGTTTCCTTGGAGGGATTGGCTTCGTTTTCGGGAAGCTCGTCGAATTCGGAGCGGCGCCTGAAGGTGGAGACCTCGACGATGTGGCCGCCCTTGAAGAACACCTGCACCAACCGGAAGCGCCGGCCGATAATGCGGCTGTTGCGGAAGAGCTTGCGCAGCTCGCCGGGCCGGGCGTCAGTCACGACGTCGAAGTCCTTGGGCGTCTTCTCCAACAAGAGATCGCGGACGCCGCCCCCTACCAGGTAGGCGGTGTAGCCAGCATGGTGGAGGCGGTAGAGGACTTTTAGGGCCTCGACCTCGATGTCTTTCCGGGAAACGGTGTGTTCCGGCCGGGGGATAATGCGAGGCGGCGTCTGGTAAGGCTCTGGGCTTTCGGACCGCATAGCAGGATTATAGTTAAAATCTCGACATTTTTTAACCCCAAACCCTTATAATTATGAAATTACTTTTGCAAAACCCCCCTTGCCCAGGAAAAAAGCGGGGGGGAGGGGGAATTATTGACAAGCGCGTTCATTCCATATATTTCTAAGCTGTTAGAGGTTTAAGCCGGTGAGGGAAGAGAACCGGGGCTACCGCGCCTTGATCCTGGGCCTGGCCACCTGGGCCGGGGTCGGGTTCCTGCCCTGGATGCCCGGGACCTGGGGCACCCTGGCGGCCCTGCCGCTGTGGTACCTCCTCGCCCGGCCGGGCCCCGGGGTTTACGGCCTGGGACTGGCGGCCGTCTTGGTCCTGGGGCTGTGGGCCGCGGGCCCCTCCCAGCGGTTTTTGGGCCGCACCGACCACCCGTCCATCGTGGTGGACGAAGTCGCGGGGCTCTTAATTACCCTGGCCGGCGTGCCCGTGACCTGGGAGAATGCGGCCCTGGGTTTCGTCATCTTCCGGACCCTGGATATCCTGAAACCCGGCCCCATCCGCTGGTTCGGCGAAGGCCGCGGCGGCCTAGAAGTCATGGCCGACGACGTGGCCGCAGGGGTTATCGGGCGGGTGATTATAGAGGCGGTTCTGGTTTTTTGGGGTAGGGGTTAGAAATAGTTGTCAGGGATTAGGGGCCAGGGGCCAGGAAAAACCGAAGCTGGTAATGATTGCCGACCACACCCTAAATAAGCGAAGCGCCACAATCTTGCTGCAATGCGGTCTTGAAGCTGACCGCTGAAGGCTGAAAGCTGACCGCTCTTATGATGCACGGCGAAATCATTGCCACCGGCACGGAGTTGATTACCGGGCAGGTGGCTGACTGTAACACCCATTATGCCGCCCGGCGGTTGTTCGAGGCCGGCCTGGAGGTGGCGCGTTTCACCACGGTGGGCGATAAAGGTCCGCTGATCCGGGAAGTCCTGGAGCAGGCCATGAGCCGGTCGCAGTTTATCATTATTACCGGCGGCCTGGGGCCCACCGAAGACGATGTCACCCTGCCGGCCGCGGCCCTGGCTCTAGATCGGCGCCTGGTGGTTCATGATGGCCTGTTGGACCGCATTAAGCGCTGTCTGGGGGCGCGGCAGATCCCCTGGGAGGAGCGCTATGCCGGCCTGGCTCTGATCCCGGAAGGCGGGCAGCTTTTGGACCCGGGTGGCATGGCCTGCGGCTTTGCCGTGAAACATGAGGACGTCCGCCTCTATTTCCTCCCCGGGGTCCCTCAGGAAATGCGGAGTCTGTTCGACGCCTTCGTGCTCCCCAATTTGGTGGAATGGGCCCAGCCGGAAGAATATTGGGTCCGGCGCACCCTGCGGCTGTTCGGGATTTCCGAGGGCCAGTTGCAGGGAGTAATCTGCCGGTTGCCGGAGTTTCAGCAAGGCGTGAGCGTGGGGTATTACCCCAATTTTCCTGAAACCCACTTGAGTCTGACGCTGCGGGGTAAGGACCGGGCCGCGCTCAATGCCGCCCTGGACCGCCTCACGGCTGCTCTGGGCGCCGAGGTGGGCGCAGCCCTGCTGGGGCCGGAGGAAGCGACCCTGGAAGAGCTGGTGGGCCGCCTGCTCAGGGCGGGCCGGCTCACCGTGGCGGTGGCGGAGTCCTGCACCGGCGGCCTCATCGGCGACCGGCTCACCGACGTGCCCGGGTCTTCGGATTATTTTCTGGGCGGGGTGGTGAGTTACAGCAACGAAGCCAAGCACGATTTGCTGA
>JBAZKX010000380.1:0-3293 GCA_041650575.1 Desulfobaccales bacterium | reverse complement strand
CCTGCTATCATAAGGGGTACACGGAGGCGGAGGCATTGGAGGACCACCAGGGCCTGCTGGAACTCCTGGAACTGCGGGCGCACCTGAGCCGGTTCCCGGCCCAGGTCTCGCGGGCGATCTATGCTCGGGCGGTGTGGGCCCGGGAGTTGTGTAAGGAACCGGAATTGATTCTGGCGGCCATCCCGGGCGAGCCCGACGCCCTGGCCGCCACCGACCGGCTGGCGGAGGTGCTGGGGGCTTACCTGGCCGGGACCGGAGCTGCAGCGATGCTGCTGGGGAAGTCCCTGGAACCTTTCTACCCCCTGGGGCATCGCCTCCTCCGGCTGGAGGCCGGGCAACTCCGGGAACAGCCGCTCCTTAGAAGCCAAATCCGCCCCCTCAGCGCGTATCTGCCCCTGGTGTGACCGGTTACCAACCTCGCCCGGTCTTACGGCAGGGTCCTCACCGGTTTGCCGTTTTTCAGCAAGATCAGGGAAGGCTCATCCAGGAGGGCCGCCCGGGTTTTGCCCTGCCGGTCGAATAATCCCAGAGCGGCTTTCTGGTCCTGCTTCATGCCCAGCACCACCCGGGGGACGCCGTCCTTGCCTCCCAAGGTGAGGCTGCGGTCCCCGTTTTTCTTGCTGATGAGCTCCAGGGCGGGTCTGGGGCCGTCCCCGTAAAAAGAGAGATGGGGGTCGCCCTGCCTGGTGAGTCCCAGGTCGAGGAGACGGTTGCCCTTATCGTACAGGGTAAGCCCGGGCTCGCCCCCCGGCTGCACCTCCAATCCCAGGCACAGCTTCCCCTCGCGGTAAATGGCCAGAGCTTCGGAACCCTGGGGGCTGACGGTAAGCACCAGGGCCTGCCGGCGGCGGTCGTCACCCACCCGCAGGCTGGCGCCGCCCTGGGCTGCCGCGGTCAGGCTCACCTGGGGGGCGCCGTTCTGGTCGGCCAGGGTCAGGCAGGCCGCCCCCTGGGGGTCGAGTCCGAGGCGGCCGCGTTCTTTGCCGGCCTGATCTACCAGTTGCACGCCCTCGGTTCGCAGGACCGTGGGTTTTTCAGGGCTCGGCGGCGCAGCCAGCCTGCTTGCCGCCCAACCGCCCAGAAAACCCAAGGCGACCGAGATCACCCCGGAGATCAGGATAACGCGGTACTGCTGGGTCATGATGCACCTCGCATAGGTTAAGAAAATGGCTGTCAGCGGACAGCTTCAGCCAAGACCCCGGCCTCACGGGACCGGCACCAGGGGGGCGCGATTGCCGTGGTAGGGCCGGCCATTGATGCGGTCGATGACGATGTAGTTGGCCAGGAAATCCAAGGGGTTCACCCGGCCCTGGATGGTGACGGCCTGGTCCTGCTGGTGCAAGGCCTTCAAGACCTTGTAGTTCTGGTTGACGATGGTCTTGTTGCCGCTCTGGCGCCGGGGATTGTTCATAACGTAGTAGCCGCCATGGTTCAGGGAATGGCCGATGCGGGCCACCAGGGTGATGGGCTGGGTGGCGCTCTGCAACTTGTGGCCGGCGTCGGGGTCGGGAACGTATTTTTCGGCCCAGGCCAGGCCGGTGAGAGTCAGGCAGAAAGCTGCCGCCAGGCAGAAAAGCCATTTGCGCATCCAGGGAACCTCCAGAAGATGAGGTGAGCCGTGCCGCCCCGGCGAGTCAGGCAGGGGACCAGCCGTCAAAATACCTTACCAATCCGGGCGGAAAAATTCAACGGGTCAATGGTTCATGGCCTTGGCTCAGCCTAAGGTGAAGGAAGGGGGGGCGGGGTTCGACGTTTCTCGCCTCAGGTCTATCTGGATAATAGTAGCTTGAACAGGGTGATAATACCGGTGAATGAGGCTTATCCCGGTCGCGGCCTTTTAAGGGCTTGACAGGTGCGGAGAAAATATTATATGAATGGCACAATAAGCTATTATTGCATAAACGGCACAAGCGAGGAGCGCTCAGATGGTTATTATTCATGTCCTCACCTTGGCTGAAGAGATCGGCGTACATCGCAACACCATCCGCAATTGGGTGAAGACCGGCCGCATCTCGGCCCGCCCCGGCCCCGGCAAGGGCCTGGTGTTCGCGCCGGAGGATTTTGACCGTCTCTGCACCGAGTTCCACCTGGACCCGGACCGTTTGAAGCAGCGGGCCCTGGGGCGCCAGGTGGCGGCAGTCCCGGCGCCGGTGACCGTGGCCCTGCCCGTGGCGGCTGACGCCGGCCGCCCCGGCCGGAAAGTGGGCGCGGTCATGGTGGTGGGCGGCGGCATCGCCGGCATCCAGGCCGCCCTGGACCTGGCCGATTCGGGCTACTACGTCCACCTGGTGGAAAAAAGCCCCGGCATCGGCGGCAAGATGAGCCAACTGGACAAGACCTATCCCACCAACGACTGCGCCATGTGAATTATCTCGCCCAAGCTGGTTGAGTGCGGTCGGCACTTAAACATCGAGCTTCTCACCCTCTCCCAAGTCACCGATATTGCCGGACAGCCGGGCAACTTCACCGTCACGGTGAAAAAAGAGCCGCGCTATGTCGATATGGACAAGTGCATCGCCTGCGGCGTCTGCGCCCAGAAATGCCCCAAAAAGGTGGACGACGACTACAACGCCGGCATCGGCAAACGCAAGGCCATTTACCTGAAGTACAGCCAGACGGTGCCGCTGAAGTACGCCATCGACCCCGAGCACTGCCTTTATCTGGCCAAGGGCAAGTGCCAGGCCTGCGTCAAGTTCTGTCCCACCGGGGCCATCAACTTCAATGACCGGGAAGAAGTGGTGACCCGGAAGGTGGGCGCGGTGATCCTGGCCCCAGGCTACCGGGCCTTTGATCCCTCCGGCCTCGGGCCTTACGGCTACGGCGCCATTGCCGACGTGGTCACCGGCCTGGAATATGAGCGCCTCTTGTCCGCGGGTGGGCCTAACCAGGGACACTTGCTGAGGCCCTCGGACCGCAAAGAGCCTAAAAAGGTCGCCTGGATTCAGTGCGTCGGCTCCCGCAGCACGCATAACTGCGCCAACGGCTACTGTTCGACGGTGTGCTGCATGTACGCGGTGAAGCAGGCCCTTGTCACCGGGGAACATATCCGGGGCGACGACGTGGAGCAGACCATCTTTTACATGGACCTCAGGAGCCACAACAAGGAATTCGAGCGCTACTTCGAGGACGCCAAGGCCAAAGGCGTGCGCTTCATCCGGTCCCGGCCCCACACCATCCTGCCAGGGAAGAATAACATCGGGGTGAAGCTGGCCTACGTCACCGAAGACGGCGGCCGCCGGGAAGAAGCCTTTGATCTGGCGGTGCTCTCGGTGGGTCTGGAGGCCCCCGCGGAC
>JBAZKX010000379.1:0-3303 GCA_041650575.1 Desulfobaccales bacterium | reverse complement strand
AGCAGCCCAGCACCCCTTCCCGCCAGAGCGATTGGCCATGAGAGCCGACTACGATGAGATCGGCGCCATAGCGGCAAGCGACGTCATTCAAAGAATCGGCCGGCAGGCCCACCGGGGTCTCCACCGTCACCTGTAACCCCTGGGCTTCCAGTTGCTGCTGCTGCGCATCCACTTTGGGCCGGGCCGCCGACACCAGCATGCCTTCCATCCCTGCCATGAACTTGACGCTGATTACATAGGTCAAGATCACCCGGGAACACCCCAGGGCCTTAAATTCTCCGGCGCAGGCCACGATTTCATCCCAGGCGGGCGAGAGGTCGGTGGCTAACACGATGGTCTTGAACATGAACTTATCCTTTTTCATCCAGGGCCCCTGGCTCGCACACCAGAGGCGGAAAATACTTTTGCCGGAAGCGCAAGGCCACGCCCACCAGACTGATGAGCACCGGCACTTCCACCAGGGGGCCGATCACCGCGGCGAAGGCCTCGCCGGACTGGAGCCCGAAGACCGCCACCGCCACCGCGATGGCCAGCTCAAAGTTGTTGCTGGCGGCAGTAAACGACAGGGTGGCGGAAATCCGGTACCCAGCTCCAGCCTTGGCCGACATGTAAAACGTGACAAAGAACATGATGAAGAAATAGATGGTGAGAGGTATGGCAATGCGCACCACGTCCAAGGGGAGCTGCACGATATACTCGCCCTTGAGGGAAAACATCACGACGATGGTGAACAGCAGGGCAATGAGCGTAATGGGGCTAATCTTGGGCATGAATTTTTCTTCATACCATTTCAGCCCCTTGCGTTTGACCAGGAAAAAACGGGTGAACATGCCGCCGAAGAACGGGATGCCCAGGTAGATCAGCACACTTTCGGCCACTTGCAAAATGGTCACCTGGACTTTCAGGCCAGAGGCGATGCCCAGCCAGGTGGGCAGGACAGTCACAAAGATATAGGCGTAAACGGAGAAAAACAGCATCTGGAAGATGGAGTTGAAGGCCACCAGGCCGGCGCAATATTCCGTATCGCCCTGGGCCAGGTCGTTCCAGACGATAACCATAGCGATGCAGCGGGCCAGACCGATGATGATCAGACCCACCATGTACTCGGGATAGCCGCTGAGAAAAGTGATGGCCAGCAGGAACATGAGGATGGGGCCGATCACCCAGTTCTGGATTAACGAGAGGGTCAGGACCTTGAAGTTCTTGAAAACCTGGGGCAGTTCCTCGTAGCGCACCTTGGCCAAAGGTGGATACATCATCAGAATCAAGCCGATGGCGATGGGAATATTGGTGGTGCCCACCTGGAAGAACGTCAAAACCTTGGTGAAGCTCGGGATGAGGTAGCCCAAAGCTACGCCCCCGGCCATGGTCAAGAAAATCCATAGGGTCAGGAAGCGCTCCACAAAACCCAGACGTTTGGCAACCGTGGCGGCCATAGGTGCTCCTATCTCTTTGATATCCGTATAACCGTTTTATTAAGTATTTTAAGCCAAAATTTTTAAGTTTCCAGCAACTCCTGCAGCGACCTCTTCTGGCTGGACTTCAGCCTCTTGGCGCATTCGGTGTTCCGTTTGGCCTCCAGGCAACGTGCCAGTTGCCCCCGCAGCGCCTGGGCTTCGGGTTGGGGGGCCAGCATTTCCGTAAGAAGTTTGAGCAGCTTCTCTCTCGGGCTGCCGGGGGTCACGGTTAAGCGGTAATTCATCCACAGGCCGTCCCGGCGGTCCATGACCCACCCCAGATGATAAAGATAGCGCAGGTGCCGGGAGGCCTTGGACTGAGTGATGCCCAGGACGTCTATTACATCGCATACGCAGAGCTCTTCTGTCCCTGACAATAACCAGAGAATTTTCAACCAGGTCTCGTCCGCTAGGGATTTAAAAAATCGGGCCTCTGCTCTCATGATACTTCTTTATAACCGGATAACCGAGTAAGTCAAGATAAAAAATTGACTACGCCCAAGACATGGGTAAAAAGCTCAGGAGCATTGACATGCAGCGGCGTCCTGGCTCTGTCCTTTGGCTGCCAGCCACTGTTCCAGCCGGTTCCGCAGCGCCTGGGCCTCAGGCTGGGAATGCAAAATATCCGCCAGCAGCTTGAGTTGTTTATCTTCAGGGCTGCCGGGGGTGATGCTCAGCCGGTAGTTCATCCAGACACCTTCCCGGCGGTCGGTGACCCAGCCCAGATGATAGAGGTAGCGCAGGTGCCGGGAGGCCTTGGATTGGGTGATGCGTAGGACCCCCATGATATCGCACACGCAAAGCTCCTCTTTGACCATCAGCAGCCAGAGAATCCTGAGCCGGGTTTCATCCGCCAGGGATTTAAACAGTTGGGCTTCGTTCTTCATAAGTTTTTGATAACCGGATAACCGGATATTGTCAACCTGTTTTTTGATGGTTACCTTTCAATGAACTTAATCTTCATGGAAATTATTACCAATAAGCACATTGCCAGAAAATGCCTGGGATGAAAACGTTGCCGGAGAAATTGCTCAGGGCAGATGCCCCAGGCTATCTCATAAACTGACTTCATCTGCCCTGATTGCTTTTTAACCTGGCCTTAACCGGGGTTTTCGGGGTTACCATCATCTTCGGGTTCATCCCCCTGGCCCTGAACCTGGAGGAAGGCGGCGAGATGCTCCAGCCCATGGCCGCCGGTGCCATCGGCGGCCTAGCCCTGGGCCTGTTCGTGGCCCTTTTCCTGATGCCATGCTTTTATGTGCTGACGGCTTACACCCGTAGACCACCCGGGAACGTCTCAAGTTCATCCTCCTCCTGACCCTGGCGCTGGTCTTCGTAATGCTTTATCTTAACAACAGGTTCATGGCTAAAGTGACCATCGTCTTTCTGTGGTCATCTCCTTTTGCTGGAACTGCTGATTTATCCCTGCATTTTCACTGTGTGGAAGTGGAACTTCGGGGTGAAAAGGCATAAATTGCTTGGGCCAAAAATAATTCCATGAGTGAACCTATCGACCGGGACAGGACTGATATAGGCACGGTGGTATCGATTCGCGGCAGCGTGGTGGATGCACGTTTTCCCCAACGGCTTCCTCCCATTAACCATCAGCTCAGTGCCGGTCCTGAGGGAAACATCATCATAGAAGTGGTAAACCACCTGAACCCCGAGATCGTTCGAGGCATCGCCCTGACGCCCACCCACGGGCTGGCCCGGGGCTCGCCGGTGCTGGACCTGGGCCACCACCTGAAAGTACCGGTGGGGAAGAGACTTTTAGGACGGATGTTCAACGTCCTCGGTGCGGTGATTGATGAGAAGGAGGCAGTACTGGGGGGCGAATGGCGCTCCA
>JBAZKX010000378.1:0-3304 GCA_041650575.1 Desulfobaccales bacterium | reverse complement strand
AGCCCTCCATACCCACTCTCAAGCGGCCATGGAAGAAATTTAGGCCAAAGATCAGGTTGGTCTTCCCTCGCGAAAAGATTGTGATATAATTCTCCAAGTCAGCCCCGGCAGGAGGCTCAGGCCGGCGACACTGCAGGATTTGATGGCCTAAACTGCTTTCCCCTTCAAAACTAACTATTTGACTCATCAGATATTTATTTCTTTATAACCGACAACCGGATACCGAAAACGCCCTATATGGCAGCCGACCAACCCGAACCGCAAGACGAAGCCAAGCCGGAACTGGATATCGTGCAGGCCATCGAACTGGCCATCGCGCACGAGACCGAGGCCCGGAAGAGCTACCTGTCTCTGTCCCAGGAGACCAGCGATCCGGAGCTCAAGGCCCTTCTCAGGGAAATCGCCCAGGAGGAGGCCAGCCACGAGGCGTCGCTCAGGAGCCGTCTGCGTCTCTACCAGGAACGGCACGTGCTCCGGGATACATTCTCCCGTTACGTCAGTCCGGAGTTATGCGAGGAGATCCTGAAGAACCCGGGCTTGCTGGCCCTGGGAGGGCGTCGGCAGGAGGTGACGGTCCTGTTTGCCGATATCCGCAATTTTACCGCCATGTCGGAGTCCATGGCCCCGGAAGCAGTGGTGGAGGTGCTCAATACCTACTTCTCCGAAATGGTGGACCTGGTGTTTAAATATCAGGGGACCCTGGACAAGTTCGTGGGGGACGCCTTGATGGCGGTGTTCGGGGTGCCGTTGCCCCTGCCCCAGGCGGCCACCCGGGCGGTGGAATGCGGCCTGGCCATGCAGCGTCACCTGAAGAAGATGCAGGCCGCGGGCCACACCCCCATCCAGGGGATGCGCATCGGCATCAACACCGGGGAGGCCATTGTGGGCAACATCGGCTCCACCAAGCGCATGGACTTCACCGTAGTGGGGGATGCGGTCAATGTAGCGGCCCGGCTGCAGGAACTGGCCAAAGAGGTCGAGGCCGACACTCTGATCAGCGAGGCCACCTTTAAGTCCCTGGAAAAAGTATTCAACGCCGCGCCCGAGCCCGCGGTGGTCCTCCGAGGCCGCCGGGAACCCACCCTGATCTATCGTCTGGAGGCTTAAGGCCGGAAAATGCAGGAGACTGGCGGGTTGAATCAAAAATATGAGTTCGTGAAAAATATTATTGACATCCGTTGAGAGATGATTTATTGTGAAAATCTGGATGGCATGTGAAATTTTTCACATTATTCCCATAGTTTGTGCAACTGACCAAATAACTCTTGAAACCCGAGGAGGGAAATAGATGGCTTTGGTAAATCCGCATGGAAAAGAGAAAAAGTTAAAACCCTTGCTGCTTTCCCCAGCCGAAGTAGCTGAAGAGAAGAAGCGCGCCAAGGACCTCACCGCAGTCACCCTGACCTCCCGGGAGGTTGGCGACCTCATCATGATGGGCATCGGCGGTTTTACGCCGTTGACTGGCTTCATGGGCCACGACGACTGGAAGGGCTCCTGCAGCGATGATATGAAACTCGCGGACGGCACCTTCTGGCCCATCCCGGTCACTATGTCCGTCAACCAAGGCAAGGCCGATTCCATCAAGATCGGCCAGGAAGTCCTCCTGGTGGACAGAGACACCGAAGAGATGATGGGGACCATGAAGGTCACCGAGAAGTACAAGATCGACAAAAAGTGGGAATGCAAACAGGTCTTCACCACCGACGAGATGGATCACCCGGGTGTCCAGATGGTCATGGGCCAGGAAGAAATCAACCTGGCGGGCACCGTCAAGGTCTGGAGTGAAGGTTCCTTCCCCAAGGATTACCCCGGCGTCTATATGCGTCCGGAGGAAACCCGCAGGATCTTCGAGCAAAAGGGCTGGAGCACCGTGGCCGCCATGCAGCTGCGGAACCCCATGCACCGCTCCCATGAATACCTGTGCAAGATCGCCATCGAAGTCTGCGACGGCGTTCTGATCCATCAGCTCCTGGGCAAACTGAAACCCGGCGACATTCCGGCGGAAGTGCGGGTGGAAGCCATCAACACCCTGGTAGAGCATTACTTCGTGAAGGACACCGCGGTTCAGTGCGGCTACCCCCTGGATATGCGTTACGCCGGTCCCCGTGAAGCCCTGCTGCACGCGGTCTTCCGGCAGAATTTCGGCTGCTCCCACCTGATCGTCGGCCGCGACCACGCCGGCGTAGGCGAATACTACGGCCCCTTCGACGCCCAGAAGATTTTCGATAGGGTCCCCGCAGGTGCTATGGAAACCAAACCCCTGAAGATCGACTGGACCTTCTATTGCCACAAGTGCGACGGCATGGCCTCCATGCGTACCTGCTGCCACGGCAAAGAAGACCGGCTGATGCTCTCCGGCACCATGCTGCGCAAGATGCTCTCCGAAGGCCTGGACGTGCCGGACCACTTTAGCCGCGCCGAGGTCCTGAAAGTGCTGCGCAAGTACTATGCCGGGCTGACCGAGAAAGTCGAAGTCAAGGTCCACGGCTTTGCTACCGGGGACAACATCAAGAAGAAGTAGGTAGAGTAAGGTGGTGCAGGGGCGGAAGTACCCTTCCGCCTCTCACCGCACCATGCAGGTATATACAAAGATAACTGCTTAACCCTAATGAGGAGGTTTTACGTTATGCCGAGTTTCGTAATCGTGGAAAAATGTGACGGCTGTAAAGCCCTGGACAAGACTGCTTGCCAGTACATCTGCCCCAATGACCTGATGGTCCTGGAACCCGAACAGAAGAAGGCTTACAACCAGGAGCCGGATCAGTGCTGGGAATGCTACAACTGCGTAAAGATCTGCCCCCAGCAGGCCATTGAAGTCCGCCACTATGCGGACATTATGCCCCTGGGCTCCAGCACCATCCCGCTGCGCGGCTCCGACAACATCATGTGGACCATTAAGTTCCGGGACGGCAAAACCATCAAGCGGTTTAAGTTCCCCATCCGCACCACCCCTGAAGGTTCCATTGATTGCTTCAAGGGCAAAACCATGCCCACCGCGGCAGACCTGAAGAAACCCGGTTTCTACACCGGCCCGGCCCGCACCGAGTAGTTTGTACCGCAGCGAAAATTTAAGGAGGACATTGAGATATGGCTCTGGAAAGAGAATTCTGTAAATGGTCTTTTTGTGCGAAACCCGCGGTAGAAACCATTGAAACCGACCTGCTGCTGGTGGGCGGCGGCATGGCTTGCACCGGCGCCGCAGTTGAAGCTATGGCTTATGCTAAGGACCTCGGCCTGAAGGTCACCCTGGTTGACAAAGCCGCCCTGGATCGTTCCGGCGCGGTAGCCATGGGTCTTTCGGCCA
>JBAZKX010000377.1:0-3304 GCA_041650575.1 Desulfobaccales bacterium | reverse complement strand
CGGGCCCAGCAGATAACCCTGAAGAAAAATGAGGACTATCTGATCCTGCTGGCCTCCAACCTGAACCACCAGATTTATCAACAATTTGTCCTGCCCACGGCCTTTGAAAAGGGCGGACGCATTACCTTGTCGGACCCGGAGCAATCCCAGCGCCTGGACATGGTGGTCCGCACCACCATCCATGGCTTTCATGTGGAACAGCTCAACCAGTACGATCAAGAGGGCGTCTTCTCCTACAGCACCACCAACCAGCCCCTGGGGAAAAAATGTGACGACGTCCTGGGAGTAAGAAAGGCCCTGGCGGGAGAAAATTACTTCGAGTTGCCCGGCTACAGCACCTTCTGGAGCATTCTCTGGCCCCGCGGTTATAAGAACCAAAACCTGAAGGCGTACATCCCCTTCCGGCTCGAGGAAAAGCTCTTGCCCCAGACCGGGCCGGTCGTGGGCGTCATCGAGATTACCCAGAACATTTCCGGCGACCTGGTCGAAATCGGCAATTTCCGGCTGATTATCCTGATCACCCTGGTGGTGATCATGGGACTGCTGTTTATCGTGTTAAGGCAAATCGTCAAAAAGGCGGGCATCATCCTGGAGCGGCGCCAGGAGGAGCAGCGCCGCCTGGAAGGCCAACTCCACCAATCCGAGCGCCTGGCGGCCTTGGGGGAGATGACCGCGGGCGTCGCCCACGAAATCCGTAACCCCTTGGGAATCATCAGCTCCACCGCCGAACTCCTCCAGGCACGTCTGGCCCGCTATGAGCCCAAAGATCGCCTGGCGCGAATCATCGTGGAAGAGGCTAACCGCCTCAATGAAAAAGTCACCGAATTTTTGGATTTTGCCCGGCCGCGCATTCCCAACCTCCGCCCCTGTGATCTGGAGGCCACGGTAGACAGGAGCCTGGAGTTCTTGCAGCCCGAGATCGAGCGCCTGGGTATCACCGTCACCCGGGAGTTTCGTCTCAATGGCCGCCCCCTGGTAATCGATCCCGACCTCATGCACCAGGCCTTTTTGAATATCCTCTTGAATGCCATCCAGGCCATGCCCCAGGGCGGTCACCTGACCGTGTCCACTCTGCCCGGTCCCCGGGGGCAAGGAGGGGAAATCCACTTCCACGACGACGGGGAAGGCATTGACCCCGAAGCCCTGAAAAAGATCCTCAACCCCTTCTTCACCACGAAAGAAAAGGGCAGCGGCCTGGGTCTGCCCATTGTCAAGAGCATCATCGAAGCTCATCAGGGGCACTTGAGTATCGACAGCCGGGCCGGCGCCGGCACTACGGTGGCAATTACGATTCCGGAGCTGGCCTTGAAGAAAGCTATCTAAGATACGTGCCTCAACCAGACCGATATGGCGTCCTGCGCGCCATGCCAGGTACGATATTTTGCGCACCAACTCTTTCTGCTTTGATTAATAAAAACGAGTCCGGGTGGTCATGGATACCATTTTAGTCGTTGATGACGAAAGCAACTATCTCACCGTCATGGAAGCCCTGCTGGGAGAGGCCGGCTATGAAGTCCTCACTGCCCCCAGTGCCATCGAGGCTTTGAAGATCGCCGGCGCCTCCGATCTCGACCTGATCCTCACCGATATGAAGATGCCCAAGATGAGTGGCATCGAACTCTTGGACGAAGTGCGCCGCCTTTATCCAGAACTGCCGGTGATTATCATGACCGCTTACGGCACCGTGGAAAAAGCGGTCACGGCCATGAAAAAAGGGGCCATCGATTACATCCTCAAGCCCTTCAAAAATGAGGAAATCCTGGTCACCATCGCCAAGGCCCTGGAGCACCGCCATCTCATCCTCAAAAACCGCCTGTTAAACCAGGAACTGGACAAGAAATACGGCTTCCCCAATATCGTGGGAGAGTCCCGGGTCATGCAGGACATCCTGGCCCTGGTCAAGCGGGTGGCCCAATCCCGGGCCACCGTCCTGGTCACCGGCGAGTCCGGCACCGGCAAAGAACTCATCGCCCGGGCCATCCACCAGTGCAGCACCCGGGCCGCCAAGAGCTTCATCTCCGTCAACTGCGCCGCCTTGACCGAGACCCTGCTCGAGAGCGAACTCTTCGGCCACGAACGGGGCGCCTTTACCAATGCCGTGGCCATGCGCAAGGGCCGCTTCGAGCTGGCCGACACCGGCACCCTGTTTATGGACGAAGTGGCGGAGATGTCCCAGGCCCTCCAGGTGAAGCTGCTCCGGGTCCTCCAGGAGATGGAATTCGAGCGGGTGGGCGGCAACCGCACCATCAAGGTGGACGTCCGGGTGGTGGCCGCGTCCAACCGGGATCTCAAGGAAGAGGTGGAAAACGGCCGCTTCCGGGAGGACCTGTTCTATCGCCTCAACGTGGTCCATCTCCACCTGCCGCCGCTGCGCCAGCGCCAGGAGGACATCCCCATGCTGGCGGCCCATTTCATCAACAAGTATGTCCAGGAAAACCTCCGGGGCAAGACCCGTATCACCCCGGAGGCCTTGAAGATCCTGGTCCATTACGCCTGGCCGGGGAACGTGCGCGAACTGGAAAACGTCATGGAGCGGGCCGTCATCCTGTGCAGCAACAACGTCATCAGCCCCCACGACCTGCCCGCCGAGCTCGCCCCCACCGAACCGGAAGCCAAGCTGGACATCGACCGCTTCATCCCGCTGGCCACCCCGCTCCCCGAAGCCCTGGAGGCCATCGAGGAACAGATGATCCGCCGCGCCCTGGAAAAAAGCGGCCAGATCCAGGTCCGGGCCGCGGAATTACTGGGAATCACCAAGAGTCTGCTGCAATACAAACTGAAGAAGTATCACCTGACGACTTGAGGTAGGGTGCGTTCCACGCACCATCTTTATGATGTGGGTTGGGCACTGCCCACCACTTCTTTTATCCACCGATACTTGGTAGGGCGGGCGTCCCGCCCGCCACCCTGGTGGCACGGCCGTCTCGCCTGTGCTTAGCTTCTGAATTCGATGGAGGCCCCTTGAAACCCGAACACTTCCCCGACGACATTCGCCCGCATCTCATCCCCAAGCCGGAAGGCGATTTGGTCTATCGCTGTCTCGAATGCGGGGCGGAATACGACATCAGCCAGTTGCTGTATACCTGTCCCAAGTGCAAGGGCCTGTTTATGCTGGAAGACAAGGCCGCAGACCGTCTGAAAAAGCATCCCGGGGCCTTCTGGCGGCGGCTGTTCGACTACCGCAAGATGCTGAACATCCCGGCCCTGAAGGGGATTCATCTTTTTTACGAACTCATCACCCCCATCATCCCGCTCTCGGATATCATCTACCTGGGCGAAGGCCACACCCCCCAAGTGGCGGCCA
>JBAZKX010000376.1:0-3331 GCA_041650575.1 Desulfobaccales bacterium | reverse complement strand
GGCGGAAGGCCAGGCAGATGCCATCCACCGCGCATACCTGGTTGACCTTGATCTTATAGCCCTTGGCCTTAGGCAGGGCCTGTTCCAGGTATTTCAAGGCTGCTTGATATTGGCGCTCCTTGACTTTAATAGCCCCGAGATTATTCAAGGCCAGAGGATTGCCCGGGTCCTGTTGCAGGATTTGCTCGTAGAGTTTCTGGGCCTCGGCCAGTTGACCCGCCTCCAGTAAATCATAGCTCTTTACCTGCATCTGGGTGAGATTGGGGTCGGCCTGGGCCCCAAGCGGCCCGGCCGCCATCAGCCCCAGGGCCGTCACCATCAACATTACCTGCCAGCATCTCCGTTTCATGTTTGACTCCCGATGAGACTGGTGATTGCCGCCTGGCGACGCCCGGCCGGCGGTCCCATGAGCCGGTCCTGCATCCCCGAAAAAAAAGGCCCCCGAAAGGGGGGCCCAGGAGCTCCTGTGGGCGGCGGCCAGACGTATCTTATCTCAGACCCTTCCCCGGCAGAGGGCCCGCAGTCATGTAGCCTTTGACCATTTCGATGTTCATCTTGATCAAGGGTTCCAGGTCCTGATTGCCGGTTCCCGCAGTTACGGGCTTGAAAGCCAGGCAGATATTCCCAACGGAGCATACCCGGTTAACCTGAACCATGTAGCCTTTGGCTTTGGGCAGGGCCTGATTCAGGTAGGTGTCGGCCTTGTCAAACTTCTTTTCCGCCACCATGACAGAAGCCTTGTTGTTCAAGGCCAGAGGATTGCCGGGATCTTTTACCAGGATTTTGTCCAGAAGGGCATCAGCCTTTTTATATTGTTTCTTTTCGATCAGGTCATAAGAATCCAACAGCGCTTTGCCGACATCGATTTCCTTCTCGGCCTTGGCCGCGAAAGCTACCCCCGCCCCTAATAAAGCCAGGGCCACCGTTAAGACGACAACTTTAACCCACGTCCGCTTCATATCTCTCTCCCTTGTAGTAGCTAATTAGTAAACTTGCCGCCCGACAGACATAACTTAAGAGATTCTTAGGGCATTGTCAAAGAATTTCGGGAACCTCTCCAGAAGATTTTCTGGCTCCGCCCATTTTTCCGGACCGGCTGGCGGGACTTGCCCAAAATACCACCTGTGCCGGGGCCTTTAACCAAAATCGGTACATCAGCCGCTTTGGTTTAAACATGAGAAGCCCTGGGGACAATGTCAAGGCCGGCTAAGGTAAGATTAGCGGGGAAATGAGGCGCAAACGCAAAAATTCCGGACTCCGGCAGGCTCAGCCCTTGAGGCGGGGATCGATGGCTTCCCGGATGCCTTCCCCCAGCAGGTTGTAGCTCATTACCGTGATCAGAATGGCCAGACCGGGAAAGACCGACAGCCACCAGGCGATTTCGATATTGTCCTTGCCGGCGGTGAGAATATTGCCCCAACTGGGAGTGGGCGGCTGGACCCCCAGGCCCAGGAAACTCAGGGCGCTCTCCGTGAGGATGGCCCCGGCTACCCCCAACGTGGCCGAAACCATCACCGGCGCCAGGGCGTTGGGGAGCATATGGCGCAGGATCAGGCGCGTGTCGCTGGCCCCCAGGGCCCGGGCCGCGGTGACGAATTCCCGTTCCCGCAGGGAGAGAAATTCCGCGCGCACCAATCGAGCCACCCCCATCCAACCGGTGAGGCCAATGACCGCCATGATGTTCCAGATGCTGGGCTCCAACACCGCAATCACCGCCAGGATCAGGAAAAAGGCGGGAAAACAGAGCATCAGATCCACCAGGCGCATGAGGATTTGATCCACCCAGCCGCCGTAATACCCGGCCAGTGCCCCCACGAACAGCCCGATAAGGGTGGCCAGGCCTACTGCCACGAACCCCACCTTCAGCGACACCCGGGAGCCGTAGATGATGCGCGAGAGGACATCCCGGCCCAGGGTGTCCGTGCCCATGAGATGGGCCTGGCTGGGAGGCATGAGCACCTGTTGAAGGTCAATGCGGTCAGGGTCGTAGGGCGCCAGCCAGGGGGCGAAGATGGACACCACGAACAGACCCAGGACCAGGACCAGGCCGGTCACGGCCATGCGGTTACGCTTGAGGTGCTTCCAGAATTCACGTTGTCTCATAAGGGCAGGTTCTGGGTTTTGGGTTCTGGGTTGTGGGAAAAAAACCTAACGTAATGATCTGAAGATGTTCACCCCCGAGGATGAAAAATCCCCCCTACCCCCCTTTTTCAAAGGGGGGTTTTAAAAGTCCTCCTTTGGCCAAGGGGGATTCAGGGGGATTTGAGGTTTTCACGGTAAAGCTCCTGGAAAAATTCTGCGAACCCACCAAAAACGGAAAACTGTCCTTTTCATCCCGTCCTGATCCTGGGGTCCACCAGGGCGTAACCCACGTCTGCCAGCATGTTGCCTAGGAGCGTCAGCACCGCGCCGATGACCAACTCCCCCATCACCAAGGGATAGTCCCGGGCCATCACCGCGCCGTAGAACAACTGGCCCATGCCGGGAATGGCGAAGATGGACTCGAAAATGACGCTGCCGCCGATGAGGCCCGGCACGCTCAAACCCAGGATGGTGATCACCGGCAAAAGGGCGTTTCTAAGCGCATGTTTGAAGATCACCACCCGCTCCGGCAGCCCCTTGGCCCGGGCCGTGGTGATGTAATCCTGGCGGATCACCTCCAGCATGTTGCCTCGCATGTACCGGGACATGCCGGCCAGACCCCCGAACGCGGCCACCAGCACCGGCAGAGCGATGTGGGCCGCCAGGTCTTGCAGCTTCTGCCAGAAGGAAAACTGATGGAAATTGAGGGAGGTGAGGCCCGAAATGGGCAGCCAATCCAGATAGACCCCGAAAAACATGATCAGGAGCAGGGCCAGCCAGAACGTGGGCATGGCGAACCCGAAAAAAACGAACAGGGTGGTACCTTTGTCAAACCACGAATGGGCCCGGTACGCGGCAATGACCCCGATGGGGATAGACACCCCTAAAATGATGATCAGACTCATGAAGTTGAGCCCCAGGGTGATGCCGACGCGTTCCTTGATCTTGTCCCACACCGGACGCCGGTCCGGCGAAAAGGAGCGGCCGAAGTCCAGGGTGGAGATGCGGCTCAGCCAGTCCCAGTATTGCACCATCAGGGGCTTGTCCAGCCCGTAGAGTTCCCGCAGGCGCTTCTGGGCCTCCAGCGACGCCTTGGGATTGAGGGTGGTCTGCATGTCGGTGGGGGTGCCCGGCGCCAGGTGGATGACCACAAAAGAGACCAGGGTGATCCCCAGGATCATGGGGATCATGAAACCCAACCGTTTCAGAATATAGAGCCACATAAGCGTAATCTCGGATTAAGGCTAAA
>JBAZKX010000375.1:0-3337 GCA_041650575.1 Desulfobaccales bacterium | reverse complement strand
CAAGGCCAGGAGAGCGCAAAAAATCCTAACTGGTTTGGACATGGTCAATCCTTCTAAGGGCAAAGGTTAATAAGGGGTTTGCGCCGGGGAGCCACAGTTTAGCCTTTGCTAGGGTTAGACCGGCCCGCCGGAAGTCCGTTAAGGTATCGATAAAAATTTATGGCAATATTTTTTTTGAAATAATCAAAACCCTACCAGAGCCCGCCGGGCTGAGATGGCGCCGAAAGGGTGAATTTTATGTCTAATCGGCTTACAATAGCAAAAAGTAAATTGCGTCCTGATTTTGGACTGAAATGGTAACCCAGGTTGCCGCGGATTAATTTTTTGGCCGCTGGAACCCGACATATCCTGATGAGAAGATGAAAAGTTCTCTGCGCAAAAGCTCCGCCCGACGCCTCGCCATCGTCCTGGCCGTGGTAGTGGCGGCCACCCTCGGCATTAGCCGGGCCGGTTGGCTGGAACGGCCGGAAAATATCTATGGCGATCTCTGGCATCAACTGGCCGGCCTCAGGTACCAGCCTCGGCATGTGGTGATCGTGTCCCTGGATGACCGGACCCTGGAGGAACATGCCGACGAACCGCTGGTGGTCTGGACCCCCCATTTCGCCCGGGTCATCGAGGTCCTGCAACGGGTGGGGGCCCGGGTCATCGGCCTGGACTATCTCTATTATGTGAGCATCGAATCCTGGCTGAGAAAGCTCAACCTGCCGCCGGCGCACCCGAGCCTAGACTACGACGGCGCTTTCAAGCGCCAACTGGCATCCGGTAAAGTCGTCATGGCCGCCAATCTGGGATACGATGACCGGCAGCAACGTCGGATCACCCTGCCCATCCCGAACTACTTTGCCTTCCTGCCCCACCGGATCTATGACGTGGGCCTGGTGAATTTTTTTACCGAAGCCGACGGGGTTATCCGCCACTATGTGCCCGCCCTGGCCGACGCCCAGGGCCAGGCGGCCCTCACCTTTGCCCAGCTTCTGGCCTTGCGGGCCACCGGCCGGGCCCCCGCCGCGGCCCTGAGGCGGCTGGAACAGGATCCGGCGCTCCAGGACTGGTCCGCCGAGGACGCCGAAACCGTGAACCTTAGCGCCTTTCCGGTGATCGGTTTCGTGGGGCCGCCGGATACCTTTCCCCGCCTCTCCTTCGGCCGCTTGCTGCGGCCCGGCGCCGACGCGGACCCGGAAATTCGGCAGCTCAAGGATAAGGTGGTGATCATCGCTTATGAGCCGGCCGCGCTCCAGGATATCCACGCCACTCCTTATTCCCTGAGCCTGTGGAAATGGCAGGGCGCCGACATGAGCGGCCCGGAAATCCACGCCAATATCGTCGAGACCCTGCTCACGGGGATCTTCCCCCGCCCCGTCCCGACTTATCTGAGCCGGCTCTACCTGGTCGTCGTCCTCGTGGCCGCCGGTATCCTCTTTTACCGCCTGTCCACCTGGCGCGGCCTCCCCCTGGCGGCGGTCATTTGCCTGGGGTGCGCCCTGATCTCGTACCTGCTGTTTCGGCGCTACTGGCTCCTGCCCACCGCCAGCGTCCAATTGGGGATCCTGCTGAGCTACGTGGGCGTCCTGGGCCTCAAGCTCACGGGTGAGGAGCGGGAACGGGCCCGCATCCGCAAAATCTTTGGCCGGTACGTGGCCGACGAAGTGGTGGAGAAGCTCCTGGCCAAAGGCAGCCTCCCCGACCTGGGCGGCGACAGCTGCCAGGTCACCGTCCTCTTTTCGGATATTCGCAATTTCACCACCATTTCCGAACGCCTGGCCCCCCGCCAGGTGGTGGAAATGCTCAACACCTATCTGAGCCAGGCCTGCGAGCCCATCTTCGAGCAGGGCGGCACCATCGATAAATTCATCGGGGACGCGGTGATGGCGGTGTTCGGGTCGCCGGCGCCCTATCCGGACCATGCCCGGCGGGCCCTGCGGGCCGCGTTGGGCCTGGCCGACAAGGCCCGGGAGTTCCGCGCCTGGATGCAACAACGCTTCCCCGGCCAGGACCTCCCCGAGTTCGCCATCGGCATCGGCCTCCATAGCGGTGAAGCCATCGTCGGCAATATCGGCTCTCCCAAGCGGCTCGAATTCACCTCCATCGGGGATACGGTAAATACCGCCTCGCGGCTTGAGGGCCTGACCAAAGAATTGGGCTGGACCATCGTCGCCAGCCGCAGTACCATTGACGCGGCCGGCGGCGTACGGACCGGCCGGCAGGAAACCCGGGCGGTCAAAGGCCGCCAGGAGCGCATTGAGGTATTCGAAGTGCTCGGCCTGGAAGAATAATCGGGGATGGTCAACCTAATCGGTTAAAAAATTGATAGAATAACAGAGGTTCATCCTTACTGTAGTGAGGAACAAATTATGCGGATATTCACGAGACCTTGGTGCATCGGCGGGCTGGTCCTGGGAGTGACGCTCCTTTGGGCCGGACTGGTCCAGGCCCAGGGGGAATATCAGACCTACCCGCTGCTGGTGGCCCAGAAAGCCGCGCCCCAAGAGCCGAAACAGCCCCCTCAGCCGATACTAGAACCGCCACCCGAACCGGCGTTAGCGCCAAAACCGATGCCGAAGGAATCCATGCCGGAGACCATGGAGCGGCAGATGGAGCGCCGGGGTCCCAGCGATGACGTGCCGGCCAAGCCCGGGACGCGCAAATTCGGGGCGCAGCCCATCCGGGCCAAGGAAACCCCGGGGGATTAGCCTGGCCGCGTCCGGAATCGGCCAGCGAGCTTCTTCCCGGCCTCAGTCGGCGCAGGGGCTATACCTTTGAATGTTCAAGATGTGGTGGTAGGCCCCCAGCGCGGCCCGGACGCCGTCACCCGCCGAGATGTTATTCTGCTTGAAAACATCGTTGGTCACATCCCCCGCCGCGAACACCCCCCGCCGGGAGGTTTCGGCGGTCATATGATCCACCAGGATTTCCCCCACCTGGTTGGTGTCCACTAGATTCCGGACAAAATCCGAGTTGGGGGACGACCCGATGGCTACGAATACCCCCTGCACGGCCAATTCCTTCGCTTCCCCACTCAGCCGATCTTTATAGCGCAGCCCGGTTACGGCCTGATCTCCAATGATTTTCTGCACTTCGGTATTGTGGATAATCTCTAATTTGGCGGACCCCGACGCCCTTTCCACGATGACCGGATCGCCTTTGGGTTCGTCCCGGCGGATCAGCAGGTAGATCTTCCGGGCGTAGGGGTCGAGGTCGATCACCGTTTCCAGGGCGGAGTTGCCCGCCCCTACCACCGCCACGTCTTTATCCTGGAAAAACGGGGCATCGCAGGTCGAACAGAAGGCCACCCCTTTGCCGCCAAACTCAGCTTCTCCCGGAACCTCAAGATGTT